>DUNY01000236.1 GCA_012839145.1 Thermoanaerobacterales bacterium | reverse complement strand
TAACCGAGGGGAATGAGTTTGTGGCTCAATTCCTTTTTACACAATTATATAGACTTAATCAGAGTCAAGATTATTTTAACACAACTTTCTCCGTATATCAAACAGGTTTTTACTCTGACTTTTCCTGGTAACTAAAACCTTATATTTTTACTGTGTCAATATATGAGTTAATATTCTCTTTTGTTATTTCTAAAATTCCAAATGTACCTGGTCCACCGTTTTTTGGTAAGGCTGTGCTGCCTGGATTAAAAAGCAGTATGTTATCTATATATATGTTTTTAGGTAAATGAGTGTGACCAAAGACAACAACATCCGCAAAAAGTTGTTTTGCACGAGCCAGTAATTTTTTATATCCGAATTTTACTTTGTAGATATGCCCATGAGTTAAAAAAATCCTTTTGTCATGAATTTCCAATATCTTTTCAGTTGATTCAAGACTGTAAAAATCACAATTTCCTGCAACATAGTGTACTTTATATTTTAAAACTTCAAGATGACGGGCATCGGAAACTAAGTCTCCCGCATGAAGAACCATGTTTACATCCTTCATGTTCTCCACGGCTTTTTCAGCTGTATACTTAATTCCATGAGTATCGCTCAATACACCGATCTTCAAATTTTGCCTCCTATATATACATAAAAAGGTGCTTTTTGATTTTTTCTAAGGCTTTTGCACGATGGCTTATCCTATTTTTTTCATCAGCAGAGACCTCAGAAAGTGTCTTCCCCAAAGCAGGAACAAAAAATACCGGATCATAGCCAAAGCCTTCAGTTCCTCGAGGTTTTAAAGTAATAAATCCTTCAAGTATCCCTTTCTTCAAAAATATTTTACCGTCAGGAAAAACAAGAGCCAGGCTGCACACAAATCGAGCCTGCCTTTGGTCTGAAGGAACGTCTCTCAGTTTATTAAGAAGTTTTTTTATATTATCTTCATCGGCGGCATGCTGTCCTGCATATCTAGCTGTAAAAATACCGGGTTCTCCTTTTAATGCCTGCACCTCAAGGCCTGAGTCATCAGCCATTGCCGGCAAACCCACTCTTTTAGCCACAACTTTTGCTTTCATAAGGGCATTTTCATCAAAAGACGAACCGGTTTCTCTAATCTCTATGTTGGGAAAATTCTGTAGAGACTTTATTTCAAAGGAAGTAGGGCCTAGCATTTTTTTAAATTCCGAATACTTGCCGTCGTTTTTTGTAGCAATAACTAAAGTGCTCATTTTGATTGTTCTCCGTTTAAAGGTCTATCAGTAATTTCTTCTGGATCTGTATAAGCTCTGATATGCCCTTGAAGGCTAGATCCATTAAGTCATCCATATCCTGCCTGGTGAAAGGAAAGGCTTCTCCGGTTCCTTGAATTTCAACTATCTGGCCTTCATCGGTCATCACCAAATTCATGTCAACTTGGGCACGGGAATCCTCCTCAAATCGCAGATCCAACATTTTTTCACCATCAACTATTCCTGTGCTTATGGCCGCCACATAATTTCTAATCGGATTGTCTTCTATCATCTTATTGCTTTTCAGAACCTTGATTGCATCCGCTAGAGCCAGAAAAGCACCTGTTATTGATGCCGTCCTGGTCCCTCCATCAGCTTGTATTACATCGCAATCCAACCAAATGGTCCTTTCACCCATAGCCGAAAGGTCTACTACAGACCTTAAGGCTCTACCTATTAATCTCTGAATTTCCATAGTTCTACCGCTCGGCCTTAAGATTTCAC
>DUNY01000312.1 GCA_012839145.1 Thermoanaerobacterales bacterium | reverse complement strand
GCCCTAGACCGTGCATTTTGCCATTTTTCCAACTACCTTCGTATATTTTGCCGTCCAGGCGAGACTGTTTCGCCGGTATATGTGGCACCGTCGGAGAGGTTAGTTCCATAGTTTTTACCTTCAATTCCAGATTTGTACTTTTAATCATTGTATCATCGATTGTTCCTACTTAGAGGGAAATTTTTTATTTTTATGTTTAAGAGAAAAAAGTTGATAAACGTTGTTGCCATCGCTTTACTGGCTATCTTCCTAATTCCGCTAACTATGGTCCCGTGCAGAAGGAGTGGATTTATTTTTCCTGGCGGTAAGCTAGAAGGTGATTATTTTGATCTTGAAGTCAAGAAGATTTTTGGCAGAATTGATTTTTCCGCGGTATTCATCAAACAGACTTAATTGTTCTTTCACTTCGTTATAATCTTTTTCCTAGGCTTCTATTTTTACTTCTTTACTAAATTTTGAATATCTCCAGGGAAAACCTCCTAAAGTAAACTTAGCAATTTTAATTAAATTACTTTGTCTACTTTCGAGGTATCATATCATGGGACCGCCCCCTACACTGCTTTAGGTACTTCAAACTGGCTGTTATAAAGATTAGCGTAAAAACCACCCTTGGCAAGGAGCTCTTGGTGATTACCCTGTTCGATAATGTTACCATGATTCATTACCAGAATCAGGTCCGCATCCCGTATTGTGGATAGTCGGTGGGCAATTATAAAGGCTGTGCGATTTTTCATAAGGTTATCCATGGCCTTTTTAATGCGCACCTCAGTACGGGTATCCACTGAGCTTGTAGCCTCATCAAATATAAGAATTTTGGGGTCTTGCAGGATTGCTCTTGCAATCGTAATCAACTGTTTTTGCCCTTGGGATACATTTGTAGCTTCTTCATTCAATATCATATTATATCCGTTTGGCAAAGTACGAACAAAACTATCTACATGAGCTGCCTTTGCAGCGGCAATAACTTCTTTGTCGGTGGCATCAAGCCTGCCATAACGAATATTCTCCATTATACTGCCGTTGTAAAGCCATGTATCCTGCAGAACCATACCAAACATAAAGCGCAAATCATGACGAGTAAATTCCCTTATATCGTAGCCGTCAATTAAAATTGAACCTGCATTTATATCGTAAAATCTCATCAATAATTTAACTATTGTAGTTTAACCTGCCCCAGTAGGTCCAACTATGGCAACCTTTTGACCTGGTTTAATCGACGCTGTGAATTTATTAATAACCATTTTATCCGAGTTATAACCAAAATCTACATTTTTAAACTTAACTCCCCCTTCAACACTACCAGGTTTTACTGGGCTTGATGTATCGGGTATCTCTTCTTCTTCATCCAAAAACTCAAATACCCGTTCAGCAGATGCTGCCGTTTGTTGGAGTATATTGGATATATTTGCAATTTGTGATATTGGCTGTGTAAATTGACGCACATATTGAATAAAGGCTTGAACATCACCAACTTCTATAATTCTCTTTGCTGCCAAATAGCCTCCCATAATGCTTACTGCAACATATCCTAGATTTCCAATAAAATTCATAAGTGGCATCATAATACTTGACAAAAATTGAGACTTCCATGCGACCCCATAAAGCCTATCATTTAAAACATCGAATTTATGCATACTTTGCCTTTCGCCATTAAAAGCTTTCATCACGATATGTCCACCATACATCTCCTCAACATGACCGTTTATATTGCCTAAATAGTCTTGCTGAAGTTTGAAATACTTTTGGGAATGCCTTACTATGAGCATTATAAGCATTATAGATAACGGAATAACTCCTAAAGCAATCAGTGTCATCTGCCAGCTTATAGTTAACAACATAACAAAAACACCAACTACAGTTGTTACCGATGTTATGATTTGACTTAAGCTCTGATTTAGGGTATGGCTTAGTGTATCAACGTCGTTGGTAATACGAGACATTATTTCACCCTGAGGTACTCTATCAAAATATTCTAATGGTAAGCGATTAATTTTTTGGGATATATTTTTTCTAAAGTTATAACTTACTTTATTTGATATACCGGACATTATCCAGCCTTGAACATAACCAAAAAATACACTTAATAGATAAAAACCCATGAGTATTCTTATGATTCTTGCGATATAACCAAAATCAATCTTACCAGCACCTGCAATCTGTGCCAAAACACCTTCAAACAGCTTAGTTGTTGCCTTGCCCAGAATTTTTGGACCTATAATGGAAAAGGATGCACTGGATATTGCAAATATCAATACAATAAATAATGATATTTTATATATACTTAAGTGACTAATCAGTTTTTTCATTGTTCCCTTAAAATCGCGAGCTTTCTCACCGCCCCTTAACAAACCTCTTGGCCCATGACCCATACCCCTGCGCCGGATGCCTTTATCACGAGCGCTCATGCTAATTCCTCCTTTGAGAGCTGTGATAGTGCAATTTCTTGATATGTTTTGCAGTTTTTTATAAGCTCATTATGATTACCTATCCCTACTATCCTTCCCTCATCAAGAACTATTATCTGTTCAGCTTTCATGATAGTTGAAACCCGCTGTGCAACTATTATTATTGTACTTGACTCGGTTTTTTCCTTTAATGCTCTTCTTAGGGCTGCATCAGTTTTAAAATCAAGGGCGGAGAAGCTATCATCAAAAATATAGATTTCAGGTTTTTTTATTAAAGCCCGGGCAATGGATAATCTTTGTTTTTGCCCTCCGGATACATTTGTTCCACCTTGGGATATTTCAGAGACAAAGCCATCGTGTTTTTCTCGGATAAATTCCATAGCTTGTGCAATTTCTGAGGCTTCTTTTAATTCCAGAGCTGAAGCATTTTCATTGGCATATCTTAAATTAGATTCAATGGTTCCGCTAAATAAAAAACTTTGCTGAGGAACATAACCCATTTTGTTTCTAAGCTCATATTGTTTAATATCTCTTACATCAACACCGTCTACAAGCACCTGCCCCTCGGTAACATCATAGAACCGGGGAATTAAATTAACCAATGTGGTTTTACCTGATCCAGTAGACCCAATAATAGCTGTAGTCTGCCCCGGTAATGCTTTAAAGCTAATATCTTTCAATACATCTTTTTCAGCACCATTATATCTAAAGGAAACATTCTTAAACTCAACTACTCCCTTTAAATCCTTTTTAAATTCCTTAGGATTTTCCGGGTCAGAAATATCGGTTTTGGTATCTAACACTTCGGCTATACGCTGGGCTGCTACAGACGCCCTGGGTATCATAATAAACATAAATGACATCATCAAGAATGAGAATATTATCTGCATTGCATACTGCATAAAAGCCATCATGTCGCCTACTTGCATGCTTGAATCAGCAATTTGATGTGCTCCTACCCATACTATAAGTAATGTTATGCCATTCATTATAAGCGTCATGCTAGGAAACATAACAGCCATTATACGATTTACGAAAAGGTTAGTATTTGTAAGATCCCTGTTAGCTTTATCAAATCTATCTTCTTCAAAACTTTGAGTATTAAATGCTCTTATTACCATTAGTCCGGATAAATTCTCCCGAGCCACCAAGTTAAGCCGGTCTACGAGCTTTTGGATTATTTTAAATTTGGGTAATGCAGTAAAAAATACACAAGCTAATAAAACTAAAAGTGCCATTACAGCTACAGCTATTATCCATGACATTGACGGACTTTTATCCAGAGCCCTTATTATTCCTCCGAAACCCATAATTGGTGCGAAGAAAACCATTCTTATCATAATTACAACAAGCATTTGGATTTGTGTAATATCATTGGTAGTTCTTGTTATTAGTGAAGCAGTAGAAAACCTATCCATTTCTGCTTTAGAAAAACTTTGAACTTTAGCAAATACTTCTCTGCGTAAATTGCGTGATAACCCCGCTCCTGTCCTTGAGCCTAAAAAACCAACTCCAACGATACAAATAGCACTTATAATTGAAATGAGTAACATTATCATTCCCGTATGAACAATATATCTGTTTTGAATTTTATCCGTATCCATTCCCAATGCTTCATATTCAGCTTTAACAGCACCGGCGGCAGCTTGAACAATCATGTTATCTCCTAACTTTTTATTTATCTGTTCACTGATTTGGGTCCTTTGGTCTTCAGACAGATTTTTAAACAAACTGAGCAAATCCGAGTCAGCCGGAATTCGTTTACCGTATAAATCGATAAATCCACCTTTTACTTCTGCCTGCATCTTTTCAATACCTGAAACAGTTAATAAAGCTTTACCAAGTATAGGGTTTAATTCCTCTATTTTAGGCTGATTAACATTTTTTAAGACAAAAACCGATTCATCGGCTATATTGGGATATAGCTTTACGTATTTACTATATTCTTTACTTGATTTATCAATTAAGTTATAGCTATCCATTACTTCATTCTTTTCGCTTTCACTCATGAATATAGTTATTTTTTCCATATGACTTTCTCTTATTGCTTCTGGAACGGCATGCTCAATTCCGCCCTGTTGGATACCCTTATTTACAATATCTGACATATAATCTGGAAGTGCTAAATCCGCCATTGCCTGTATAAAAAGAAGAAGTATCGCTGCCAGGATAAGACCAAGAAATGGTCTTAAATGTTTTGATAACTTTATCATAGGTCTACCCCTAACTTAGTTTGTAACTGTATTTTGTGTATCTTTGCAAACCCCATTTTTAATAAGGTTTATTTGCTTTTTATATAATTCTAGCGATTCCTCAAAGGACAGCTGTTTTGCAAAGCTCTCTACTATATTACTCATAGTCAATGAGACAAGTATACGAAATACAGTGAAAATGTCTTTATCTGTTTTAATATTTAATTTGGATACATCGACTAAATCAATAATTCTCTTCCCTTGCTCCACCTGATTTTGTTTATCATCCGCATTTTTGCACGGAATGCAACTATTCATCCCTTTAGTCATTGTTTGTTCCATCCGATAACTCATATTCAAAAATGCATTTTTGAAAAAACTTCTATTATCATCACCCTGAAAAAATTCAAGTAAAAATTCATATATAAGAATGAAGGCCTGTATTAAATCACCTTCCGTATTCTTCAAAAAGTCCTTGAATTTGGCATTATAAATATTCCTAAAATCTTTCATAGTAAAGAAAAAAGCATCCTCTTTATCCACAAAATACTGATAAAAGCTTCCCCTTGATATACCTGCTTCCTTGACAATATTTGAAATAGATGCTTCATAAAACGATACTCTGGAGAATTCGTTACGTGCTGCCTCCATTATTTTTTCTTTCTTATCTTCCGGTAAGTTAAAAAAAGTCTGTTTCGGCATTATATCACTCCCATCAAGGTAATCCAATAATAAAACGACAACGTATCACGTAATATATATTACATGACACGTTGTCATATGTCAATGATATTAATTAGCATATATTTAAAATACTAGGTTCCTTTCAATGATTAAATCCGTTGTAGGCACTTGGCAGACATAGTTTTCACATACATAGACCGTGGTTTTTTATCCACATACCTCATTTCTTTTTTAAAGAGAATAATTATATCTACTTCTTCACCTTGATTACCTGTTTTAACTTCAGAGCTTGCCTTATAAAATATACACAAGGTGACATTTTCAAAGACCATTTACAGATGATGTTCATGAATTATTTTTCTGCAAAGGATTCAGAAAAGGGCATAAAGAATCCTTTTGGATGTAGACAAACATTGCAAACTTCAGGCGGTTCTTTGGCTACATGAATATTACCGCAAACCGTGCACATCCAAGGAATTTCTTCTTCTCTCTTGAAAATGGTTCCATTTTCTATTTCATCAGCCAATCTCCCAAATCTATCTGCATGGGTTTTTTCAATATTTGCAATGCGCTCAAATATCCTGGCAACTTCTGTAAAACCCTCTTCTTCTGCTACTATACCGAAGCTCCTATATACTTTTTCCCATTCTTCTAACTCATTATGCTGGGCAGACCTGAGAGCCTGAGCGGTGTTATCATATAAATCAACAGGGTAGGCCCCGGATATACTTATATTATCACCTGCAAACTCTTTAAGCTTTTGATAGAAGACTTTCGCATGAGCCCTCTCCTGGTCTGCAGTATAATCAAATACTGACGCGACAACGTAAAAGCCTTCTTTTTTTGCAACGGCTGTGGATATATTGTATCGGTTTCTTGCCTGACTTTCTCCCGCAAATGCCCTCATTAAATTTTCATATGTCTTACTTCCTCTTTTGACCATGTGTATCCTCCATTGTCAATTGTGATTTTTAGTCAATTTCTTGCTATCATTTATAATATGACTGTAAAACAACTAAAATATACAATGTTGATTATCCTACCGTGCTGTTAAGAAATCCGGTATCTAATTATTTCGAATCTCTTTTCAGCTCATCACATTAATGTCAAACTCATTTAATAATTTTTCAAACACATCAAGTGCTTCCTGTATAGGCTTAGGATTTGTTAAATCAACACCTACTTTTTTCAAAAGCTCCAGGGAGTAATCTGAACTTCCACTTGATAGAAATTCCTTATATGCGTCTACAGCAGGCATTCCTTTTTCCAGTATATTCTTGGATATGGCAATTGCAGCCGAAAATCCGGTGGCATACTTATATACGTAAAAGCTACTATAAAAATGTGGTATCCTCGCCCACTCATAATCTATAAGGGGATCTATGTGGATATCCGGCCCAAAATACATTTCATTTAACTTATGATAAATTTCTTGAAGCACTTGGGCATTAAGAGGCTCTCCACCCTCGGCCTTTTCATGAATGATTTTTTCAAATTCGGCAAACATGGTCTGGCGGTAAACGGTACCTTTAAATTGCTCCATAAAGTGATTTAATAAAAACATTTTTTCTTCTTTTTTATCGGCTTTTTCCAGTAAGTAATTTATCAATATCGCTTCATTGCATGTTGAAGCCACTTCTGCTACAAATATGGTATATTGGGCATAAACATAGGGTTGGTTTTTAAAAGAATAATGTGTATGTATGGCATGACCCATCTCGTGAGCTATTGTAAATACATCGTTAAGCTTTCCTTGAAAATTAAGCAAAACATAGGGATGAGTGCCATAAGTCCCCCAGGAATATGCCCCTCCTGTTTTACCCCGGTTTTCATATACATCTATCCAGCTGGAATTAAATCCATCCTTAAGGATTCCGATGTACTCATCTCCCATAGGGGCAAGACCTTCTATAACCATTTGTTTAGCTTCTTCATAATCTATATTTTTATCGTAACCTTTGACTAATGGTACATAAAGGTCATACATGTGCATTTCATCAAGGCCCAAAGCCTTTTTCCTAAGCCTAACATATCTGTGCATTAAATCCAATCGTTGATGAACGGTATTGATTAAGTTATCATAGACCTCAGTAGAGACATTATCGGAAAAAAGTGATGCCTCTAGTGAAGAACCGAATTTTCTCTGATTTTTAACAAAGATATTTGTCTTAACATTAGCGGCCGTTGTAGCACTTAAGGTATTTATCATTCCTTTATAAGTGTTGTGAAATGCTTCAAAGGCCGACTTTCTGACCTCCCGGTTTTCACTTTCCATGAATTTTATATAGCGGCCTTTAGTGAGTTCCACTTCTTTTCCGTTCTCATCTTTTATCAAAGGGAATCTAATATCAGCATTGTCCAGCATTTTGAAAATATCCCCGGGTGCCTGGGCTATCTCTCCCATTTCAGCAAGCATCTTTTCTCTGTCGGCATCGAGAATATGTTCCTTCATGCGCAATAAGTTGGTAAGATAATGTTCATATAGTTTAAGATCTTCATCTTGCTCCATAAAGCCCAACAATTCTTCTTTGGAAAGTGACAGTATTTCAGGTTCAATGAACGAAATACTGCTTGAAACCTCCACCAAAAGGCCCATAGCTCTGTCAGCCAATGCCTGATAATTTGCCCGGGAATTATCTTCATCTCTGCGCATCCTTGCATATGTAAAAAGCTTGTCAATTTTTCTTGCCACTTCATCTTTCAGCTTCAATACACCTAAAAGATTTTCCGCTGTATTGATTTTTCCGTGATATTCATCAAACTGACTTAGTTGTTTTTTTACTCCGTCATAGTCTTTTTCCCAAAGTTCTTCATTTTGATATATGTCTTCCAGCTTCCATTTGTAAACATCTTGAATTTCTTCCCTTGAAGGTAAATTAGTCATAGTTCCCACCCTTTCTTAAACTTCAATAAGCCAATCGGTAATTGCTTGAGTTTGGCCTTATTATTTTACTTTTTATACCATCTGATTATACCATATAGACATCTTAAAACAAAAACCGTGAAAAAGAGTAAGAAAAAGAAGCTAATTGTTTAGCTTCAATAATTGTTCCTTCAATATTTTTATGTCAGTATCAAACTACATAATCCACATTATTTATAACGTAGTTGTTATTTTTTGATTACTTCCGCAATTAAATTACCATTGCTGTCAAAAGAAAACTTCAATTGCTTCGTTGCGGTTTTGCCGTTGGTAAAATGCACTGTGATGGTGATATCATCTGAAGGCAAATCCGCAAAATCAATGGGCTTATCTTCGGATACGATATCAAGTGCATACCGTGGGGACCAGTGGGCATCAAAGGATTTCATGCCGCGCTCTTCATAAAAGGTTGCGGTAATCTCTTTTCCACGCTGTATAAAGGGATATCCGTTTTCGAGTTTATGGGATATTTCAACTCGCCATATACCTTTTTCTATTTGTTCACCGGTTTGGCCGAACTGTACTTGATAGTCTGATATATCGGTGCTTTTATCTTGAAAGTACTCCTTTTTTATATCATCAAAGTAGCCTTCATTCCACAACCGCTCAAAAGTAGCGTCCATATCATTGCCGGGAGGGATGATTTTTACGGGAACGGTGAAATCGCAGACTTTGATTTTGCCTTCATCTTCCATTTGCTTTTTCATTACCGAGTCATAATAACTAAATTCTCCCATCTTACAAGCATATGTCACTGATGAAATACCTTCACCCTCTATTGAAATGCTTCCATGCTCAAAACCCGAATCATTGCCGCACACCGTCTTGCCGTGTTTATCGATATAAGAATGTTTTTCACCCCGTGATATTTTTCCGAAGGGCAGCACCACACTGGAACTCTCGTCGATATATACCTTATCATCGCTATTATGATCGGCAAAAGCCACCATGGCAAAGGACGGCTCATGAAAGCTTCGAGTCATCAAACCTCCGCTCATTAAAAGGCACACTACCACTGCCGCTGCAATCAGATGTTTTCCGATTCTTGGGTATTTTTTTGAGGCATGACTCTTCAGCTTTTCTGAAAGATTGTCAATAACATCAGGGTCTGGTGTAATGGAATCAAAATCCTCCTTATACATTTTTCTAAACATAATCATACTCTCCTTTCAATTTTTGTTTTAGAAGCTTTCTGGCACGGTAGAGCTGGGTTTTTACTGTAGACTCCTTTCGGCTGAGTATTTCACTAATTTCTGCTACAGAATAATCCTCGTAATAATACAAATGCACCACCATGCGGTATTTTTCCGGTAAATCCAATACGGCATAGAACACCTCACTTTTTTCCTCCCCCGGTACACCTTCGTCACTTTCCGCAGGATCTTCCACAGGATTCTTTAGCAAAATAGTCCTTTTAAACCATGCAGAAGTTAGCAAATTTTTGCTGCAATTTACAGTGGTTCTAATTAACCATGCTTTACAGTGTTCATCACTGTTAAATTGCACATTGCTCTTTAGACATCGCAGGAATACCTCTTGAAGCAAATCCTCAGCATCAGCTCGGTTTTTAGTCCGCGCATATGCCAGTCTGTATACCATTTTAGAGTATTTTTGTAAGATGCGTTCTATCTGAGTTACTGTGTTTTGTGGCTCAGGAGCTATCAATACAAAACCCCCTTTCTACTAATAATACCAATCAAACCATCAAAAGGTTTCATTAACATGAAAAAAACATCAGTATATACAATCATATACTGATGCGCCAAATATAATATAGATATTATTTATTCCCTAGTAACTAGAACAAAATGTGTTGCATATGCTTCTTCACTCTTATTGATTGCGTTCCAGTAATGCCCTTACAGATACCTCCAGCCCTCCTTCTTCAACTACACCTCCCGTCCAAAGGGTTCCTATCAACCTTACTTTACTGTTATTACGGGATATAACTAACAGCGGGCTGCCCATGCTGCATGTTTCCTTAAGCCATCCGTCTTCATCCACATCCATGCCGCCTGCTAAAACTACCTTGCTTAAATCTTCCGGTAGCAAGCGGTACTCCAGTGCGTATACATCTATGGGCATTTCCGCCAGAGTATCAAAGCTTTCCAGCAGTTCAAGCTTGGTTATCTTGCTGTCAATAATTTTCACTTCCGGATTTTCTTCATAGTAGGCAATGTCCCGGTTGATTACTTCCCACGCAAAATTGGTAATTTGCTCTAACTCATCAGCTTTATGGGGGTCCACAACTGATGTGCGTCTTTTATATAGTTCAGTTATCTTGTCTACTGGACTAATGGGATGCTTTTTGTAATAGTCTTTAATAAAATTTTCTGCCATATCTTCTCCCGTTTTCAAAAATCGTGCAAATTCATGTTTCCCTTGTGAGAACTCACGCACATCCTTCCCCATAGTAGCATCCGCCTCATCCTTTGTGTATTGCAAAAAATAGTCATTTTTTCCGTCAGTCAAATTAAAGTTGATATAATCAACATTGCCTATAAGTGAAAACATTATAATGGCATTTTTCATAAAAGGTGCCTGATGTAAAGCTCCGGTATAGTAGTTTCTTGTCTGGGTATCGGTATTTAAATGCACTGTAACGGCATAAGGAGTGCTATCGGTGTGAAGTTCGAAATGATCATAATTTACTTTTTTGGGAAAATCCAGTAGTTGTATAATGTTGCCGACTTTTGGCGCATCTCCTACATAATCTGTTTTGTATTTCAAAAATTCCTCGGCAGTGGTTAAAGACCCGACTCTGTCAAAAGGATTAAAAAACGCTACTGAAAACCCTTTTCCATGAGTGTTTAAAAAACCTGCACCATCAAGAGGGTTCGCTATCAGTGCTATTGACACTATTATCACTAAAGCCACAGCTGTAAAAACAACCCAAAATACAGGCTTTTTATAGTTTAGCACATTCTTAATACGAGATTTTACATTACTTTCTCCAAAAGCCAGTGGAATCAAAAAGCCTGATTGTTTTGCGGAAAGTGAAAGTAAAGAATGTGAATAACTTGCTCTTATGTCCTCCCTTG
>DUNY01000123.1 GCA_012839145.1 Thermoanaerobacterales bacterium | reverse complement strand
TACCGGAAAATCTTACAAATCAAGATTTGCCGATGGCGCAAATATACACTGCCGGCAACCGTTGGGTGGCTTATGCCACTGTTCCTTTAACAATCTCAGGACGGCCTGCCGGGAGTTTATTGTTGATCCGCGATTTGGAAGCTGTTAAAAAGGAGTTTTACGAGCTGAGAAAAAGGCTATGGATTACAGGCACCTTACTAGCATTGACTTTTACCTTGTTGGGAATTCTGGTGGCCGGATCTTTGTCAAGGCCTCTGGAGGCTATTACTAGGGCGGCCTCTGATATGCAGGCGGGAAAGCTCCAACAGTCAGTTCCGGTGGAGGGATATTTGGAGATTACAAGACTTACCGAAGCCTTCAATGATATGACTGCTCGAGTGGCAGAACTGGATGAACAGCGTCGGGCTTTTGTAGCTGATGCCGCCCATGAACTAAGAACTCCTTTGGCGGCACTTAAAGCCTTGGCTGAAGGGATGGAAGGCGATCAAGAGGAATTAAAAGGATTTATACGACAAATCGATAGACTGACTAGGTTGGTTAATAATTTACTTACATTGGCCCGGCTCGACAATCCCCAGTTAAAGATCAATCCGGTATCTATCCGAGTCATAGACTTACTGGATGAAGTATTGTGGCCCATTAAGCCCATTGCTGTTAAAAAGGATATTGATATTATATTTAGAAATCAGAAAACACAAGCTTGGGTTTTAGGTGATCCTGATTTGCTGAACCGGGCCTTGGTAAATGTTCTTGATAATGCGGTTCGGTATACTCCTGAGGGAGGACGGGTAAGTATAGCTGTACAGGCTGAGGGGGGTTTTGTTCATATTATCACTGAGGACACCGGTCTTGGAGTTCCGGAAGAAACCCTTTCCAAACTGGGAACCCGTTTTTATCGTCCTTCCGTGTCCAGGGATAGACGCACTGGTGGTTCAGGTCTGGGTCTTTCTATTGTACAACAAATAATCAAATTACATGGTGGACGCCTTTCTTTCAATAGTGCTCCAGTCAAAGGATTAAATGTAAAGATATCCTTACCTCAAGCACCTCCAGAATTGTAACAACTTCTTAACATTTTGTCATACTTTCGCAAAAACAATATGAAATAATCTATATGGAGGTGTTGATGATGAGAAATAAAAAAGTATTATTTATCATCTTAGGCTTATTAATTGTTTTAGTTGTCAGTTTATATCTAAACAATCCACCAAGACTTGACAGTATAAACCCGCTGCCAACTGCTAAAGGCAGCGAGCCCGGGCAAAATCCGGACCCTTCAAAGGAAAAACCTCCGGAGCAAATACCTGATGTCAACCCATTCCTTGTAAAAGGTCATGGTGATCTGGCCTTTGTTTCAAGAGGGTTGCTATATATGATTGATGGCAGTACAGGTGAATTAAGACAGCTGACTGAATCAGGGCAGGCTTTTTACCCCCGCTGGTCCTATGATGGCAAATACCTGGCCTTTATTAGAATTACCGATACCAAATCCAGTTCGGGGACTCTTTGGATTGTTGGCAGGGACGGAAAAGGGGCCCATCAAGTACAGGGACTGCCGCAGCCTATAGGGGCAGGGGATTTTCAGTGGTCTCCCGCTAATCATATATTGGCAGTAGGCAGCTGGAATGTAACTGACGGCATATGGCTAGTGCAGTTAAATGAAAAGCCCCGGCAATTGGTAAAGGCAAAAAACCCCATGTGGTTTGCTTGGTCTCACGATGGAAAACGTATTGCCTACAATATCACTGAAGACTCGGAAGCTATGGGAGATATTCTATATACAATAGGGATAGATGATGGGAAAACGGTAAAACGATTAGACCTTGCCGGCACAGGTACCGGCATCGAGGTTGCCAAATGGTGGCCTGACGGCAAAGGTCTGCTGTACTGGACAAATCCTGCTTCCCATTCATCTTCCATGAGAGCCGACGGCTTACAACTTTGGACTTTGAACCTGGATGGTGGTGAGCCTAAAGAGATAGATGATACCTTGACTTATAGAGAATGGCTTGACTTTTCACCCGATGGCAAACTAGTAATGACAAGCGGCATTGGGCGAAGTCTTTGGTATTGGAAAAAACTAGCTTTGGCTGATGTTAAATCAGGTGAGGTGGAGTATATAGAACCCCCGAAGGGATCCGTTGCCTTTGAACCGGCCTTTTCACCTGACGGCAAAAAAATGGCATTTATTGCAGCTCAAGAAATGGATGAATCCACGTTTTACAGTGAACAAGAACCATGGTTTGAAAGCCGAACTCTCTGGACTGCCGATGCCGACGGCTCTAATGCCAAACCTCTCATCGGTTCTAAAATATACTCACCAATGTGGTCAAAGGACGGAAATAATCTTTTCTATGTGCAGGATGGTGCCTTATGGGTAATCAGTGTAGATGGTGGTAAGCCACAACAGGTCTTAGGAGGTATGACCGAAGAAGACACGTGGGGCTTTTACGGACACATCAGGTTCTCCGATTGGTTTGATTGGTTTAAATGAGCTAAATCAGATAGAAAATAATAAAGGGACGGTTTAACCATCATGAAGTGATGGCCACCGTCCCTTTATTATATGATATATTGCCATAGTTAAGTTGAATGTGATAGTATCTACATTAGATTATATGATAAGCAGGTGGCTTACACCTCGCTTAAGGCCTTGATATAGTTGCTTTATTGCTAGATTCATGGCTCAAGCCTATTAGTTAAAAGAATTGTGGAAAGGTGTAAGGGAAAATATGAAAAAATTATCTTTGGTCATTTTTGATATGGATGGCTTGATGTTTGATACTGAAAGAATTGCCATTTTTGCTTGGGAAAAGGCGGGAAAAGATTTTGGTTATGAAATAACTCCTGCTATCGCTGTTGAGGCAACGGGCCTAGACGCTATGGATACGGCATTATGTTTCAAGAAACACCTAGGCGAATCCTTGCCCTATTTCGACATTCGAGAATCAAAATTAAAATATTTCGAGGAATATATAGAACAAAATGGAATACCTATTAAAGAAGGTCTATATGAACTGATAGACTTCCTTGGAGAAAGGTCCATTTTAAGGGCGGTTGCCACTTCCACAGAGAGGATAAAAGCCGAAGAATGCTTATCCTTGGCAAAAGTAAAAGATAAGTTTGATTTAATAGTATGTGGGGATGATGTTTTGAGGGGTAAGCCCGAACCGGATATTTTTTTGAAAGCTGCTGAACAAATGAATTGCTCACCCGCCGAATGCATTGTATTAGAGGACTCGGACAACGGTTTAAAAGCCGCTTCGAGGGCTGGGATGTACCCCATATATGTCCCTGACTTAAAAAGGCCGTCAAAAGAAGTCCAAAAGCTTATATACAAAGAATTTGCTTCACTTGTCGATGTTAAATATTTCTTAGAAACAAAATTAATTTCCATTAACCAAAAATAGATACAGTATAAATCTATTATGAAAACAAGTAACTAATACATATACATCATTTTTGAGTTGCCCTTAAAGTTTTAAGCATGAATGAGGTCCTTTGGTATATTTAAATTAATAGAGCGGAAAATCCAAAGATTTTCCGCTCTATTAGCAAGCTACAGATTGCCTTTTAACCCTATCTCTTCGGCAACTTTTTGCATGCCTTTTATAGTTTCTTCAATTACATAATCCCGCTCGAAACCTAAAAGTTCCAGACCTTTCTCGATAATTTCTCTATTAACTCCGGCGGCAAAACTTTTCTGGTTCCATTTTTTCTTGACCGACTTCACCTTAAGGTCTAATATGCTTTTACTGGGCCGGAGCAAAGCGGTTGCTGTGATAAGGCCGGTTAATTCGTCTATTGTATACAAGACTTTTTCCATTTTTTCAATTGGCTTTACATCCGAACATATTTCCCAGCCGTGACTTTGAACAGCCCGTATGTAATCTTCCGGCCAACCATGCTCAGTGAGAATATCCCGAACTTTTCGGCAGTGCTGGTCCGGATACATTTCATAATCTAAGTCGTGAACAAGACCGATAATACCCCATTTCTCCTTGTCCGGCTCATCAAGCACTTCCGCAAAGTGAAGCATCACAGCTTCAACGGCAAGAGCATGGC
>DUNY01000164.1 GCA_012839145.1 Thermoanaerobacterales bacterium | reverse complement strand
GATTCCAAGAACAGGTACATCGCCCTCAAATACTCTTTCGTCACAGATCGGTGTATTTGCAGCGTAAATACTGGATGGACCCCCGGATAATATAATTGCTTTTGGTTTCCTTTGTATAATCTCCTCCCATGGAGTGTTATAAGACAGTATCTCACAGAAAACTTGTGCTTCTCTAACTCTTCTTGCCACCATTTGGGCGTGCTTACCGCCGAAATCGAGAATTATTACAGTTTCACTGGTGTTTTCCATATGTACCCCTCCTGAGCTTAATCGTAGGTTATATTATAAAGATTTGACATAATTCCGTTTACCTCAAAATACCGTTTGTCAGTTATTATCCCCCAAAACCTTAAATATTTTATTAATTTTTTCCCAACATTGTAGAAGCCGGATCTGGTAAAGAAATACAACTGTATCAACTTGAATTATGCACCGGGACTAAATGTATGTAAACTTTTTTCAGTAATAATCATATCCATCTTAACATCGTGTGGTTCTATAGGGATTAAGTCTTTCAATTGCATTTCAAAAGCTACTGCTATTTTTTTGGCATCAGACCTTAGTTTAGGTAAAAAGTTATCGTAATAGCCTGCTCCGTAACCTAAACGATACCCATTTCTATCAAAAGCCACACCGGGTACCACAACTACATCAATATCCTCCAAGAGTATTTCCTCTTTTTCCGGCGGCTCCATTACCCCGAAGGTGCCGAGGGAGAGTTCTTCAAGACTTTGTATCTCTATGGCCAGAAGCCCATACCCCTTTTTAACTCTGGGAACGACCACTCTTTTCTCCTCGTTAAAAGCCTTGTTAATAGTAGCTTTTGTCATAACTTCATTTCTCATATCCACATAAAACATTATAACTTTTGCTTCTTTATAATCCTCCATGGAAAAAAAATTCGACATAATCCTATCGCTTTTTCGTTTTACTTCTTCAGAAGGAAGTTGTAATCTTTCATCTATAACTTTTTTTCTAAGTCTGTCTTTATTTCCCACTTTATTCACCCTTTATATGTAATTCTTTTGCCATTATATCACATATTTTGGCCTAAAAAAAAGGCCGAGTGAAAACTCCTCTCGGCGGTGTTAATAAGTGTAACACTTGGTGCTAGGGAAGCCTCTGAAAAATTCCGGGTTTGTGTCATTGTTATGAAAGTCTCTGCTTGGTTGTCATCTTTAAGGCTTTGCCTAAAGGATCTTGTTTAAGATTCCTCAGTCGCTTTGCTCCTTCGGAATGACGGGAATGCTTTCATTTATCGTAGTGCAGGCTGCATGAGGATTCTGAATGAAACAAAGTAAAATGAAGAATCCTAAAAGCCGTCCTAACATTAGATCCTTCGCTATCGCTCAGGATAACGGTTTGTGCTATTTGCCATAATGTTTCTCTTTTTCGGAGCCTTCCCAGGCACTGGTTTCACACTTATTTTATGCTTTTACTCTGTTTAATTTTATACTATAACTTGCTATAAACCAGCCTATAAGTATGCCTATGATATAACCAACTATTGTAACGATTCTGGGTACATCGCCTGAGAAGAATATAATCCCTCCTATAAGCCAGGTAAATATTACTCCAATCAATAAAGAAGTACATACGGTAACTCCTACCTTGAAAAATGTTTCTATGGACTCAAATTCCAGGGTTTCACCGCTTCTCTCCAGTTTATTGCGGTCAAACAGTAGTTTTGCTGCTATAATCATCACAATCGCTGAAATAAGATGAAATACTATGGGTATATTTTCTATACCGTCTAATAACCCCGGCATAGTATATGTTCCAAAAGTATTTAAAAACGTATCAATTACTGACGTATGATATCCCCATAGTGACATGTTCATATCTAAAAGCCCTGCAAACCCAATTGGAAAGATAAAGAATATAATGGTCAGAACTAAATGGGATATGGAGGTTCCTGTTATACTTGCAAAAAGTAGAGAAAAACTCAGTACAACAAATAATCTAAACACATCTGCTCCAAGCCAAGACATTACCATACCTGCAGAATAAAAATTCCTTAAGCCTTTTGAAAGGCCTAGAGCTGCTAGCATTATCACAGCATTTATTAAAAAGGGCAAAAAAACATTTACACAAGCTACTATCACCTTATTAAAGAAAATTTCCCGCCTGGTAAAGGGCATTGTTGAAAGTACCTCAAGAGTTTTTTTTCGTTTTTCTTCTCCAAAAAGTAGTGCTGCAGCTGCCATAGGCATAAAAATAATTACAACAGGTTCCATTCCTGTTAATCTTTTAAACATACGCATAAGAGACTCTTTGATATAATCTTTGTGTACCTCTGCATCAAAATCCGAAAAACGCTCCGGGTGTTCTTCCACTTCTTTTAATGTTCTTTGGTAATTATTATAAGTATTTATCACACCTAAAGTCATTGTAAAAAACAATATACCTGCTGCCACAAAGCACAGCCATTTTGTCATTTTCCAATCTTTTTTAAATAAAGTCTTATTAAAGGGCAATGTCTGCAAACCCATAGCCTTCCCCTCCCATCTTGTATACAAATATTTCCTCTAAGGACATATCTATGGTCTCGAGTAAAATAGGATTATGTTTTTTGATTTCTTCCATCACAATTTCAAGATTATCTTTCACTACAATCTGATGTATTCTACCGATACTTTCTATCTTTAATATATGTTCATTTTTCTTTATATCATCAGGAAGTTCCCCTTTAAATGCTACTTGAATCTTTCTAACATTGCTTTTTAAATTTTCTATACTGTCTTCCAGTAATATTTTCCCTTCATGAATAATGCCTATATGGTCACAAATTTGCTCTAATTCCCCCAGATTATGGCTGGAAATCAAAACTGTAGTTTCACTTACGCTTACTTCATCTACTATTAAATTTAAAACCTTTCTCTTAACAACAGGATCCAGTCCGGACGTAGGTTCATCTAAAATAAGTACATTAGGCATGATAGATAAAGTCAAAAGTACAGCAAGTTGAGTTTTCATTCCTTTGGATAAGTATTTTATTTTTTTATTGCCATCTAGTTTAAGCAGTTTTGTTAACTGATTATATCTATCTTCATTCCAAAATGGATATGCCTCTTTATAAAATTTCACTATTTCCCTTACTTTAAAAGAAGGATAGAGATACTGAAAATCTGACACATAGCCAAGTCTTGACTTAATCTTCGTATTGTCCTTGATATTCTCTCCTCGGATAATTACTTCACCTTTATCCGGCTCATATATATCCACTAGGTTTTTTATCAAGGTAGTTTTGCCTGCCCCATTAGGCCCTATCAGACCATATATGGAACCCTTTTTTACATGAATGTTTATGTCGTCTAATATTTTGTCCCCACCTAAATATTTATCTAAACCCTCAACTTTAATCATTTCTGCCCAATCCCTCCATTTCTTCAAGCAAATTTTTAACAAGATCAATCAATTCTTCCTTACTAAACCCCATATAAAAAGCCTCTATAATTCCTTTTTTAAAGGTTTCCTTTACTTCACTCAACTTGTGTTCGTCCTTTCTAGGCTTATATTCTTCCGAAATAAAAGTGCCTCTACCCCGTACCGTAACTACTACTTTTTCCCTCTCCAGCTCCTTATAAGCTTTTTGAACCGTATTAGGATTTAAAGTCATCATCTTTGCCATATCCCTAACAGATGGCAGCTTTTCTCCCGGCTCAAATATTCCTTTTAATATTCCCTCTTTCATACCCCTTATAATTTGAGCATAAATCGGTGTACTGCTGGTAACATCTATGTCAATCAACTCTTCACCTCCAGTGTTATTGTGTACCGAGTGTATTAGTAGTATTAATACACTATATACATTATAGCTGAAAAAAAATAAAAGTCAAGATGTTTTCTTGACTTTATTCACAATAAAAAAAGACTCCCAACGGTAATTATATTTTTTGTATACCGAGAGGAGTCCATAATTTTTTCGAAATATGCTACTTCACAGTCTCTCTAATAAGTAGGTGTCTAGCTTCTTACATCAATTTTATACTTTCAACAAGCTGTTTAACGGTTTCAGCAGCGTTGCCCAGCATTAAGTGCACATTTGGCATTTCATATAGTGAGTTGTCCACTCCTGAATAGCCCGGCT
>DUNY01000119.1 GCA_012839145.1 Thermoanaerobacterales bacterium | reverse complement strand
GTTTTCATTTCCGATTCTAATAATTTCAATTTCGGGGCTTTTGGAAACTCTGGATAATACATTGTCTACAGCCATGTTGTTTTGTGAAGAAACTAATACCTTCATGCCATGTTTCACAAAATACTCTACCCAGGCTACGATTACTGTGGTCTTGCCGGTTCCAGGCGGGCCCAGTACCAGCTGCAGGTCTTTGGTTTCAATACCCTTACGAATGGCCTCCTTTTGACTTTCATTGGGCTTAAAGCCATTTTTCGGGTGATCAAGCTCATACTCAAACTCTTCCCATCCAACACTCTGCTCAAAACCTTCAGTTTCATAGGTGTTAAATGTTTTATACATATAGGTGGAAAGTATTTCTCCTTTTTCTATGGCAGATAAAACGTCCTCCCTAACCCTTCTTTGAACCGGATTATGACGTATGGTAATTTTTCCATTGGGAGGAATATCACTGTCATTGAACTGTCTTAAGAAACTGATTTCAACAATGGTTTCATCGTCTCCGATTAATATATCAATAATTACACCATCAATAAGTTCATAGTTCCCATAATTATCCGTGATGTTAGATTCTACACTTACTCTTGTATCTACAAAGAAGGTCTTATCATCAAAAACCGGACAATAAAATTGATATGTGAAATTTCTCAGCTTACTGCTGTCGGTTGTAGATACCCGCTTTATATAGAATAAAGAGCTCCCTTGCATTGCTTGGTACTTCTCGTTCTCATCCTCATAATAAGTATAGTCCCTAATTTTATCCAAAATTTTTTTGCGGAAGGAAAACCCGATTTTAAATTTGTTATCTTCATCCTCTTCATTAGCAGCCTCAAAATACGAATTCATTTTTTGGTCAATATTGGTGATGGTATGTTCATCCATTTCCCATGAAGGATAAGGATAGTTTTGGGGAAAATTTGCGTATGCCATTTTTCCCTGCACATCAAAGTATTGGAGTATGACCATAACTTTTTTTCGCGGTATCATATTAAGGGTTGGTTTGTTATAAAAGGCTGCCTTGCGCCTATGTCTTTTTATTCCGGCGAGATTTTCCATATAGGTAACTGAAAAATTATTCTTCTCACTTCTCCTTAACAGTAAAAAGTAATCATCTAGCAAGATACCAAAAGAGTATGTTTCCTGTATCTCTTTGTAAGTGCCGATAACAAGAACCTGGGAATTAATTAATTTACTAATGACATCTTCTATTATCTCTAAATTCTTGACCCTGACATTATTACCGATAAAAAATATCAAGGGTGAATCTATATCATACCATTCGCTGGAATATAGATTAATCTGCTGCATCAGATACTTCTCTCCAATCCACATCAATTCTTATATCAGTGGAAGTAGGCAGTTTAAGTATTTCATCTATGTCTTCTCCAAGGAACTTAGTCAGGAAATTTATATCAATTTGATCCACTGCTTGGCAGAGAACGGATTTTATCTTATTCACCTTCTATACCCCTTCTTTTTCAGTGCAAAATTTATGGCTTTGGCCACTTCCATTCCGTTTCTATACCTTTTGTCAGGCATTAACTGCAGGCATTTCCTTATAATGTCATTATATATTGAGGGAACATTTTCGTTGTAGTCTGTGACAGAGGGAATAGATTTCCATTGTTTTTCTCTGCCTTTTCTCAATAAATCTATTCCTATTTCAAGTTGTTTCCCAGTCAATATTTCAAAAAAAATCAACCCTAGAGCAAAAACATCAACATTGTCAGAAGATAAAAAGCCTAAATCACCTCTTTGCTCCGGGGCCTGGTAGAGTGGTGTGCCTGTACCACGGATCAAAGGGCGACCTGTAATACCAAGATCAATTAAATAAACAGTTTGATTTAGCTGACCTTTGTTCTTGACAATTATGTTATCAGGTTTTAAATCCTTATGTTGAAAGATAGAGCTTGCCGTATGAATTGCACCCAATACTAAGCTTAATTGATATATTAGCTTTATATTTTGTCTAATTATATAAAAGTCCTTTCTCTGCTTCTCCGTTTGTTTGATAATTTCTGTAAGTGTCAGTCCCTCTATATACTGCATCACCAGTATAAACATTTTATTTCTGTTATCTATATAATACTCATAAAGACTGGGAATCTTATCCGTCATATCCTCCAGCTTAATCATGCACTTGGCTTCCTGTAGCAACAAGTTTCTCTGCCTTAAATCCTCAAAGCCGATGGTTTTGATTCCCACAGTTCTGTCGTATTCTAAATCCTTTGCCTTATAAAAACAGGTTTGATTTACATCGGATTTATAAATTTTATTAAGTATAAGGTATTTGTGTTTTTTATGAAACTCCATTTGCTTATTTACCAATTAAAATCAGCTCTTTCTTCAAGGCTTTCAAAAATTCCTTCAATGATGGTTTTAAATTAAGGGAATTATAAAAGACCTGTTCCATAAACTCCAATAAGTCATCACTATAATAATCTATTAGGATATCTATGTCGTTTTCCTTGTCTGGACGGATGTCATCACCTAAAATCCACAAGAGCATTACTCCTAAGGAATATGTATCTACTTTCTCCCAATCCACATCATCCCTATTTTGTATCATCTTATTTCTTATCTCATAGGGTGCAAAAGGATTTAAGGCTTGTTTTTCTTTCATGGTGTGGTAAACTGTGGTGTAAGCCTCATCTTTATTGTCTTTTTCAATCTTAGAAGTTTCAAAACAACCTAAGCTTACACTGAAAGAATCGTTTTGAGGTGTTATGAACACATACTCAGGCCTGATTCCTCTATGGTAAATCTTCGTACCTGCCTTTACAGTTTGAATGGATATTAATGCATTAATGAGTTTCTCTATGATTTCCAGTGCTGTTTTGGCTGTTACTGTGCCCAGTTTTTCTCTATTGGCTAAAGTGAAAGTATTTTCGCTAATGTTGTATTTAATATAGGTAAGGTCACATTCTCTTGAAGTATCAATTGCACTTCCCATAACTACGTTCCGGGGGAGTTCATGAATACCTTCCCAAACTTCATATAATACTGTGCTGTCACGCCTATAATATGTTTCCGGTTCCTTTTTAAAAGCTCTAATGTATACCCATCTATAATGCTTTCGATTGGTTTCATCCAAGTACACCCGTTTACATATATAGTTGTAACTTCCGGCAGATGCTTCCATCTCAGTTTTTTTAATCAATTCCACAATCTGATATTCCCCAAAGGGCAAACGCTCCATATCCAGGTGAAGTCTTTCTTTTCCCTTTATGAAATGGTTTATGACACCTTCGTAAAGGTTTTTAACCAATCGTGACGCTAGTTTAATATCGGCATCAATATTTTTAATCTCATATTTTTCCGGATTACCGGCATCATTATATGTAATATGGACGATCTCATTTGCCTCTCTTCTTATTTCATCCAGTAGAATAAAATTTTTTTGGTCTATGTAGTATTCGTTTCGACATTTTCTAATCTGTTCGTATAAATTACTCAAACCTTGTCTCTGTTTTTCATATCTGTTAGAAGGTATTGTAATACCATTGTCAGCCAAAACTGATGCAACGAAAATTTCCAAAGCCTTTCGGGCATTGATAACACTTTCATTTGGGCGTATTCTTGCATTTTCTTCAGCGGCCAAACATGTTTCAAAAAGCTCCTTTTTAGCATGGGTTTGTATATCTTTCAACCGGTCAAAATACATAAGCACCACCTTGTTTTATAACTCATAATAGCCTGGAAAATATAGTTATCTATACATTTCTACAATTTCACGGAAAATCCTTCCTTTAAGTAATGCGACTTTGGGAAAATTCCACATATTTCTCTTGTTTTCTTTTAAAATGTTGAAATTCTGTAGGGTTATGAAATATAAAGGATTTCTCTCTATATTTTGCTGCTTAATCTCCCTAAATGCTTTTTTAATAAATAGAAAAAGGCAGAGAAGTTTTCTCTGCCCATGAATTGATATCTCATTTATTCTTTTTCGCTAAAAGTAATTGGCGAAGGCTACTGAAGTTTCCCAATGACTTTATCCATCAGTATTTCATAGCTGTCTACCACGTCGTATTTTACCGTGCTATTGCTTATCTTCTTGAAGTGCTCTCTTGCACAGTGAATTTTGGCTTCTTCAATGCCTCTTATGCCAAATTTTAGTGATTCCAGTTTGCCTTTGGTTTCAGCGATAAAGTATATATGTCTAACCTTGCCTTCATTGAAAACAATAGCCCAGTCTGGGTTGTAGTTTCCTACAGGGGTTGGTATAAAGAACCCTCTTGGGAGTTTAGCATATACACATACTTCGCTGCTGCTGTCCAGTTCTTGGGCAAATTTCTTTTCTACATCTGAATCTGTGACTACATAGTCATATATATGTTTTTTTACTTCCCAAGCATTCTTTCCTATAGTTCCAGTTAAACTGTTTTCAGTGAAGATATTTGCATCAAATACCTCATCTATGGTGTTATAAGTGATATGTTGTATTATCATGGCGGCTTTTTGCTCATTTATAATCCTTGAGGCTTTTAGGATGAATTCTTCGGGACTTTTCCTGAATAAGTAAAAGGTCAGTGGCCTAATGCCTTTAAGGATGTTAACTATTGCCTTTCTTGTAAGTTTGGTTTCATCTACTAATTTTCCTACCAAATCATATCTTATTGTAGTAGTCACCGCTGAATAATCTTTATCCATAGCCGTTTCTTTGACTTTGAAGGCTTCTCCTTTTTCTAATTCTTCTTTAGAAGATATAGACTCCATCTCTCCGGCTTTTACCTGATATGTTATATCAGATACTCTTAAGTCTCGGTCTAAGGCAATAATGCAGTTTTTTATCAGTTCCTCTGTATCAAAGTCTACATAATATGCAGTTTTTACATTTATCTTATTCCAAAGTTCCTGGAATTCCTTTTTCTTAAAGTTTTCATTGACTTCCAGTTTTTTGATATTCTCCGCTCTACTATTTTCTACAAGAGGTGTAGCACCTTCACTAAAGATTTTTCCTACTAATTGGATAACCCCTTCTTTAAAATCCTTTACATCTTCCGGCAGTTTTACCTTCCCCGTTTCTAAGTCCTTGTAATATTTTTCAGTTAAGTTATCATTATCATCTACATACATGTTTATTATAAATGAGCGATGAAGTGTATTTGCCAAGTTTTCATCAATAAGTAATTCCTCTCCCCGAGCATTTTTAACCACAATGTTTAAGAAAAACTCCACATTTGCCTTTTGGGGTCTGTCAGATAAGGTTTCTGCGATTTCTGACTGCAAGCCCTTGGCAAAGGATTCATAAGACTCGCTGGCCATAACTGTAAGCACATTTAAATCATGGACATTTACACCTGGAGTCTCTCCATCAATTCTGTCACCTTTTTGATCTACACACAGCCTTAATCCTCTGCCTACTTCCTGTCTTTTTCTTATAATGGAATCACTGTGTTTTAAGGTGCATATTTGAAACACATTGGGATTGTCCCAGCCTTCCCTAAGAGCAGAGTGGGAAAAAATAAATCTGGTCGGTTCATTAAAGCTCAGCAGTCTTTCCTTGTCCTTCATTATTAAATCATAGGCTGACTCATCATCTGATAATTTTTCCTTGCCCTTAGCCTTAGGGTCCACCATTCTCCCCTGCTTATCTATGGAAAAATATCCTTTATGAGTATCTCTCACATCAATAGATTTTAAGTATTTTACATATGGGTCATCAAACAGGGTTATGTATTCATTTAAGATGTTTATATATTCTTCTTCAAAAATCTCACCATATTCCCCATTTACTTGATTTCCGTTTTCATCATATTGCCTGTACTTTGCTACTTCATCTATAAAGAATAGGGTAAGTACCTTTATACCCTTTTTATATAGAGCTGTTTCCCTTTCAAAATGGGATCTTATAGTTTCCCGAATCTGGATTCTTCTTAAATTTCCCTCACTGATATCACCTTGGACATCTCCGGCATATAATGTAACTCCATTAGTAAAACTTATGGTATTTTTGTATCCGTTTATTTCGGATACCCGATAGCCCTTGTACTGCTCCATGTAATTGGAATGGGTATATAAATCAAATCCTTCGTCTACATTTCTGGTTATTCTTTTTATCCCTGTTTTCTGTTTTACTTCAAATTCTATTCTGGCTACAGGTTTACTCTTAACACTTAGATTTATCCCTTCAAAGTAAATATACTCATTAGTACCTGTGGAGCCTTTTATGGATATTCCCTTTACTTTGATTTTTTTAACTAATTTCATATTGTAGGCATCTAGGGCGTCCAGTCTATATATTTTATTATATTCCTCTTTGTGAGTAGCTGAATACCTCAATGTAAATAAAGGCTTAAACAGCTTTAATGCTTCTTTGGTTTTCTTGCCTTCTACCGACTGGGGCTCATCTATTATAAGTATAGGATTGGTCTGGGCTATTACATCTATGGGCCTTCTTGTACCGAAATCATCCAATTCCTCATATATTCGTCTTGCATCTTTGCCCCGAGCATTGAAGGCTTGGGAGTTGATAATCATGGCATTGATACTTGAATCAGAGGCGAATTGATCTATCTTGTGAAGCTGCTTGGAATTGTATATAAAATATCGGATTTTTGTCCCGTATAAATCCATGAAGTGATCCTGGGTTATTTGAAAGGATTTATATACTCCTTCTCTAATGGCAATAGACGGCACTACTATGATAAATTTATTCCAACCGTAAGCTCTATATAGTTCATACATAGTCCGGATATATGTATAGGTTTTTCCGGTACCTGTCTCCATTTCAATGGTCAGATTGTATTTGCCTGCTAATCTACCCGAGGGTTTTAGTCCGTTTCTCAATTGAACTTTTCTTATATTCTTTAGTACATCTGTTTCGGTTAATTCAATTGGGTTATTTTTAAAACTAATTCCTTCAAAGAGGTTTGTCTGCTCAATTGTTTCTGCCTTCGTCCTACATGTATCTAATTGAAAATTAGAAAACTTGTTTAACTGCCCTCTAAAACAATCAACTACAGATTTAACCGCATCTATTTGAAATTGCTGCTGTTTAAATTTTATCTTCATCAAAATCACCCTTTATAAAACCTTAATCTCTGTATTAGGGGATATACAGTTAAATATTTCTTCAAGGTTTATTCTGTCAGGACAGGATTTGAAGGAATTGTCTCTAAAAACTACCTTTAAAGGCTGTATTTTAGCTATTTGTTTTATCAATTGCTCGTCTACATCTTCATCAAAACAGGCCACAAGGGAATTGCCGGCTACGAAATGGACTTCTTTGCCGTTTATTTCGTTAGTTTCAATAGGAAGTGACAGTTCCAAGCCTGCTTCAAGCATTACCTGTGTTAGCAGGTCAAGGCTGGTTCTGTCTTCTTTTATATTTGACTCTAGCTTATCTAAAAGATTTTGGTCAAGTTCATCAGGTCTATAATATACATCCTTCATATTTGAAGAATCCATTTTATATACTCTGAATCCATAGTCTATCTCTGCCCCAATTTCCTCCTTGATTTTCTTTCCCGCACGGCGAATGCGTTCTTTTCCTATTTCGGCTATTGTTTCATAGCCTGCTTTGTAGGCCTCGGATTTTTCATCACAAGGTTCCGGAAGTTGGACCATGATGTATCTTCTGCTGCCACCGGCTTCTGCATTAAGCTCCATAACTGCATGGGCAGTAGTGGCGGAGCCAGCGAAAAAGTCTAGGATGATTTCGTCATCTAGGTAAAACATATTTATTAGATGTTTTAATAAAGTTGTTGGTTTGGGATAAGAAAAGTAGGCGTTTTCAAATAATCTTTTCATCTCATAGTTGGCCTGAATATTTAGTATATTTTCTTCAAACCCGATATGATTCCTGTATAGTTTTTTCCTTACAATGGGATTGCCTTCATTGTCCACTTTTGCATAATTTTTACAGTATACATTCCATTGATTTTCTCTACCTCTTTTAACTACTATGTATCCATTTTTTATTCCCCACTGCACTTTTGATTTGCTCCACATCCAACGCCAACCATCATTGAATTGTTCTTTTCGATTGTTAGGAAAAACTAAGGTTCCATCAGGTGCTTTAATACCAAAATCCAGACTTTCAATATATCCTTTGCTTCCTCTATCAAGTTTTTCTAAATTATATCCGCCTCTTTCTTCGAAGTATTCATCTTTATGTTTATACTTCCCACTGTCAACATCTACAATTTGATTGTTAAATTTTACGTTTTCTAAATTTTTAGCATAAAGCAGGATATATTCTGTTTCAACCATAACGTATTTTGAATCATTGCCAGAACCCTTGGATTTTCTCCAAATGAAATTTGCTACAAAATTTCTCTCACCAAATATTTCATCACATATCCTTCTCATGTTATGCACTTCATTGTCATCGATACTGATAAGTATCACTCCATCTTCTGACAGCAGGTTTCTAGCCAGTTTGAGCCTAGGATAAATCATAGTGAGCCAGTCACTGTGGTATCTTCCATGGTATTCAGTGATTTGAAAGAGTCTGTTGCCTTCTTGGTCTATTTGTCCTGATTTTTGAACATATTCATCTTTATCCAGGGTGAATTTATCTTTATATATAAAATCATTCCCCGTATTATAAGGCGGGTCTATATAAATAAATTTTATTTTGTTTAAGTAGGATTCTTGAAGAAGTTTTAAAACTTCCAGATTATCACCTTCAATATATAGATTTTGCGTAGTTTCCCAGTTTAGACTGTCTTCTTTTACCGGTCTTAAGGTCTTATTAGTAGGTGTATTAGCCATAACGATAGCTTCTCTTTTCCCAGACCATGTTAGTTGGTACCTTTCTTTAATACCATCTACAATTTCATTACTTAATTCCTGCTGTAAGAGTTCAAAATCTATAGCAAAGGTAGTATTGCCCTTTTCATCTTTTATTTCGGTGATAACATTGGGAAACAATTTTCCTATTTTTTCTATGTTTACCTTAGTTATATTCTTGGATTTCATTTTTAATTTCTCCATATGTGGACCTCCTCCAAATGGTTAAATCTTGTTAAACAGTACTATTCTATTGGTATTTGTGCCTGATTTATTGTTTTTTACGCCCCATATATTGGAGGTTTTAGTAAACTCCTGCAGGTTCACCAAAATCCCTACACAGTTAAATCCAGCATTTAAACCCAGGGGCACTACATGTTCATCCAACTTTATTTTGCCGCCCTTTACCTCTCCCACTTCAAAGGCGACCCAGCCGCCTTTTTTTGTTATGCGGTAAAGTTCCAAAAACACATCCTGCATTACAGCGGACCATTCATCTATTGTCTTTGACATGGTGATGTTTTTTGCGATTTCTTCAGCATCAATACCATTGAACCAGCACCGAAGCCAATTGTCTTTATCGTATTGGACTACATCTAAAAACGGTGGTGATGTTACTGTAAGGCAAATGGATTCGTCGGGTATTTCCGACGTATTTCTAGCGTCTTTTGTAAGATAAAGTCCGCTCTTACCTGCATTGTATAGGTTCTTTATTTCTGTTTTTTTCAGTTTTCTTATAAGGCTTTTAGACTTTTTTATGATAAGTTTCTTTGTATCCCTATATTCCGGCTTTTGGTTTCTGTCGGTGTTAATTTTTATCTGTCTATCAGGTGTAACTGCTTGGTTAGGTGGTAAGGTATATACTGAAAAAAATCCCGGTGAGTGTCCGGTTAACCGGTTTGTAGCCACCATTTTAATCCATGAGTCCAATGGATCTTGTTGTTTTTTTAAACTCTTTTGTTTTAAGTAATTTTTCAGTGATACTATTTCTGCTTCTGTTTCAGGATGATAAAACATGGAAAGGTCTAAATCCGCCCGAGCACTTTTTATATACGGAATTTGGTCAAGTCTTTCGATAACAGCCTTGATATTGGGGACAAAGAATCTGGGCATTGTAAGGATTTGGCTAAGGGGATTTATATCATTTGAAACGATGTTTCTTCCAAGAATCCCGGCTTCAATTACGGTAGTTCCCCTCCCTGAAAAGGGGTCATATACCTTATCGCCTTTTTTTGTAAGGAGATTTATAAAAAACCTTGGCAATTGCGGTTTAAAGCATGCTCTATAGGATACTTCATGTAGGGACGAGGCCTGCCTTTGTTTTGACGTCCAGAATTCATTTACAAATCGCGGTATTTTCATTTTGTTTATTTCTACATATTCAACTTCTGTTGAGGAGGCATCCTCGAAAAGATTTATATTCTCTCCCTCGAGAGTGAATTCCTTGATATATGTAATTACATCCTGGCAATTTAAAGTCATTCTTACACCTCAAAATCCGTATTTTTGCTATACATACTACATAATTATAGCATACATGTTATTAGTTCGAAGAAGTTAATAATTAAAAGTTCATTGTAAAACCGCAGAATTTATACAATGATATATCCTGCGGTTTTTAATGTTCCTTCCCTGATTAATTTTTACTTGATTTTATTTTGCTTTGAGAGTTGTTTTACTAGGCATTATTGCCTGCTTTTAATGCCCTTTACTTTGAAACGCGTTGTATAAGGTGTTGTAGGAAGGTGTAGACGCTCTTGCAAGATCAGAGCTGGGAATACAGCTATAAGGCACATGCTATTATTATTAATACAGTGGTTTGTTTTTTATTGGTTTTTTCACTGATAAGGCCTCCTTGAAATATTAGCCAATTTTTCCGGTTGAAGTAGTGATGTTATGTTTTTTTCTGTTCTATGGACAGAAAAAATTGTGGTGTTACAAGAGCCATTTACTCCGGTTTGTTTTACCAAGTGTCTTCTTAAATAAGCAGAAATATTTAAAAACCGCAAATATGCGGTTTCGGGCTGTTTTGTATTCTCCTATTTTTAGTTTTTATAATCCTTTAAAAAACTCATCAATTACATCTTTACTGGCACCAGTAGCTTTTATATTTTCACCGCTGACATCTTCATACAGCTCCAGCCTGAGGACTTTTGTGGTTTTTGGAGCCTCGATGCCTATTTTGACCCGATCGCCTTCGATTTCAAATATTTTTATAATGACATTTTTCCCTATGAAGATGCCTTCCCCTGCCTTTCTTGTAAGAACTAGCAAGATTCACACCGCCTGTCCCCAGATCCTTTTTTCAACTTCATTGGCTGTCGTATATGGTATTCAGGGTTTTCTGCAATGAGTTGATCTGCAAGTCGCTTGGCTGTGTTGATAATTATCGGTGCTTTAAGATTTATCGTTATCTTTTTTGTATCCCCTGGAATTGTTATAACACACAGCACAACTGCCTCTTCCGGTGATTTTATATCTAGTTGGAGAAGGTTTTCTGTGGAAATCTTAGGGGTGTAGTTCGGATAAAAATACGAAGGGTTAGTAACGGGTAGGGCAATTTCAGGCTCTTCTACGGACTGCAGCCATTTGATGGCATCAGTGCCAGGATGATCTAGCAATATGTATCTTTTATACTGCTCTAAACCCAATATACCGTTTGTAAAGGTGATTACCTTTTCTTCATCGACTTCACGGTCTCCAAAACGAGTTTCTATAGTCATGATGATACAGCTCCTATGCAATTCTATCTATATTTTTCCCTTTAGGCACCGCTTTTATAGTTATGTAAGGGTTTTTTTCCATATAAATATTAACTCTTGCTCTGTCATGGTCCACGGTCACCGGTTTATCGGAAATATTTACCTTTACACTGCCTCGATACAGATCGGATTTTATTTCACCGTATCTGAAAGTGATCCGGGGAGGTGTTTTAGGCACTGCATCCACATTTATTTCAGGCGGTTCAGGAAAGGACTCATTTTCCACTATATCGCCAATGGATATTCCTTTTTCTATGGCACCTAAGGCATCGCCTCCGGCAGCCTTGCTACCGATATATTCTATCACGTACTGTTTAGCCTCATTATACCACATGGAGGATGCCACAAAAGGTTGGGGGTAACCCATGTCAGTCCGACAGTGGGAGGAATCTATGTCTTCAATTATGGGAAAAGTGTTGGTAACGGAAAGCTCCGGTGATTGAGTCTTCATGTCAAAGCTTTCCTGAATATGTGTGGTCAGATCAATGAAACCTTTATATGTATCGATACCTATCCCACCGTACCCGAATTGGATATCAAGATTGTAGATGAACATGTGTAAAACCCCTTTATCGATAGATCACAAAAAGCATCTTTGATAGCTTATACTAAAACAACATGCGTTACTATGCAAAGCGGTCGAGAATCATCATATGGGAACAACTAAGACTGCGGCACAGTCAAGGAATGGCGACCATTTTATAGGTCGGATTTTCTTGCGCTATCTACACCACGATAAACGAAAATGTCATTCTAGTGCATCGAAGAATCTTAATATTCTTCGGCGTTACCTCCCTTAGGATGACGATAATAGTTCTTTCATAGCAATATGGATTATCTTAGGAAATCTACCAAACTGGGTTGAATGATTCTTGCTCCTACTGAGAGGGAAGCTCTATAAACGCTCTCTTCCATTTTCAGTTCGGTTATCATTCTAGCTAAGTCAATATCTTCAGTATTGGAAAGCAGTTCCAAATAATCAACCTCATTGGCATCCAACCTTAAAACCGTTGCTTCCAAACGGTTGCTACGGGCACCTATTTGTGCCCGGTATTTTAAAACTGTGCTCATGGAGTTTTTTATATCTTCCAAGACTTGACTGGAAATAACGGCACTGTCGTTTGTCTCAAGGGCTTCTTCCAGTTTTTCAACAGATACAAAAATATCTTCAAACACTTCGGAGCCAATTAGATTAATAGGTATGCGTTCTGAATGGCCTAAATTGTATTCGATAACACCATCGACGGTTTCGGCAGTATTTGCTTCAATTTTTCCAGTATCTTCGTCTTTGATGAAAGGCGGTTTATCTGTGGTGTATCCGCCGAACATGTATCTGTTGATGCTTGTTGAATTAGCCTCTTGAAAAATCTGATCTTTTAATTCTTTGACTTCATACAATATTTTTTGACGATCATCATCGGTTAAAGGACCATTGGCAGCTTGAATAGTAAGTTCATTTAAACGCTGAAGGATATCGCCTGTATTGGCAAGGGCTGTCTCTGTGTCCTTCATCCATGTTAAGGCATCCTGGGCGTTGTTGTTGTATTGTTCAATAGCGGCAAGTTGTCGACGAAGTTTTAAGGCCATAGCCGCACCCACCGGATCGTCAGAGGGACGCCGTATTTTTTTTCTTGAAGATATCATGTCATTGATATCACCTAAGCGTTTTAGGTTTTGCATCAGGTTTCGTGTAAAGTTTTCATTTATCATGGATTGGGTTATTCTCATGCTTTATCCCTACCTTCCGGTTATGCCCATGCGATTTACTACGGTTTCCAGCATTTCATCTATTGTAGTTACAATTCGGCTGGCCGCATTATATCCATGGAGATATTGGATCATCTTGGTCATCTCTTCATCTAGGGAAACACTGGAAGTCATTTGCCTACGCTCGTTTAGTTGGCTTACCATGAAAGCTTGGCTGTCAGCTGCCCTGGTAGCCTCCTGTGAATCCACCCCGATTTTTGATATAAGGGCACCATAGTATTCGTCAATGGTGCAGTTTCTCCCATCTATTTCAATAATTTTATTTCTAAAATCCGCCAGTTCCAGAGCAATTCGGTTGTCACTGGGTATGCCGTTTTCATCTTGTGCGGCGGCTATTTTTGAAGGATTATTCACGATTTCTGGGTCTACTGATAAAACACCGCCCGTATATTCAAAGAAGTTTATACCATCTTGACCATCTAAGTTAAAACCTTTTGCATGAATTTCATTAAATTTTTTTGCGAAAACTTCGGTGAATGTATCCAGTTGGTCAATATATTTTTGTAGCTTATCAT
>DUNY01000359.1 GCA_012839145.1 Thermoanaerobacterales bacterium | reverse complement strand
GAATCCACCCCTCTCCACCATTATAATATGGGCCATTAGCTCAGTTGGTAGAGCACCTGACTCTTAATCAGGGCGTCCCGGGTTCGAATCCCTGATGGCCCACCATTTGAAAAATTTAAGATTTATACCCTTTATAATTGGATATTTAATCATTGCGGGCACTGCAGTTTATATTTATACTGCAGTTGATTTTTATATAATACAATTCATCATCAACATTTCTAATAACACATATAAAAATATAGACTGGTATTTTTATTTAACAAAAGTTCATAAATTTCACTTTATTCCTTAGCATAAAGCAATTTTAAATAAATGGAAGTTGGTGAAAATATGCCAAAAATAAACAAATTTAAGGAATCTCTTTTAGACAAAAATACCATGTCCATTACCTGGGAATTGGTTCCAGGAAGAGGTGCACGCGAAAAAGCTCAGGAAGATGTGATTATAAATGCTGAGAAGGCATCTAAAGGTAGAAAAGTTCATGCGTTGACCCTAACAGATAACCCGGGCGGAAACCCAGCCATTTCCGCTGAAATTCTAGCCGCTGAAATAGTACAAATGGGAATTGAACCATTGGTTCACTTTACCTGCAAAGATAAAAACAGTAATCAAATTGAGAGCTTACTTTATGCTTTGGATCGTGTCGAAGTTCGGAATCTTCTTGTTATGACTGGTGACTATATATATTCGGGTTTTTTCGGCAGGGCTAGGCCCGTATTTGATCTTGAACCTATGCATGTTTTAACCTTATTATCAGCAATGAACAGAGGGTTAGAATACGATGGTCCAAAGGGAACTAAAAAACATAAGCCCAGTGAGTTTTTTGCGGGAGCGGTTTGTTCGCCGTTCAAAAAAACCGAAGCAGAACTGATGGCTCAGTATTACAAGTTGAAAATGAAAGTGGCTGCAGGTGCCAAATTTATAGTAAGTCAGATAGGTTTTGATGCAAGAAAGATTCATGAATTAATTCAGTTTGTTAAAGTCAATAATTGGGATATACCTGTAGTAGGAAATATTTATGTGCTGCCTTACGGAACAGCGAAATTAATGAGTAAAAATGGGATTCCGGGGTGTGTGGTTACAGATAAAATGCTGGCAGAGCTTGAGAAAGAAAGTAAAGCTCCTGACAAGGGAAGGAAAGCAAGATACCTTAGAGCGGCAAAGATGTATGCTATAATGAAGGGTATGGGCTATTCTGGAGTTCATATCGGTGGCCATGGTACAAAATATGAAGATATAGAATATATAATCGATAAAGGGGAGGGACTAAGCAAAGATTGGATAAGTTTAATTTCCGAATTTGATTATCCCATGCCTGATGGCTTTTACTATTTTGAAAAAGATGAAAAAACCGGTTTAAATTCTGATAGAGTTACCGATAGAAAAGGAAGGGCTCTCGACACAAAAGTGGAATTGATTTACCCCTTATCAAAGATTGTTCATGCCCTTATGCTTGAACCAGGGACCCTTTTATGGAAGCCCATGAGAGCCATTGCAAAAAGTATCGAAGATACAGTATTTGAAAAGCCTTATCATTTTATAGAACATATCACTAAAACCATACTTTATGACTGCAAGGACTGCGGAGACTGTGCTTTGCCTGATTTAGCCTATGTATGTCCCATGTCTCAATGCCCTAAAAACATTAGGAACGGTGCTTGTGGTGGAAGTTATGATGGTTGGTGTGAAGTCTATCCCGGCAAGAAAAAATGTGCATATGTAAGAGCTTATTCAAGGCTTAAGTCATGCAGTAAAGAACACTACCTGGACCATGATATGATACCACCGTGGAACCTTAATTTAAATCAGACTTCTTCTTGGATAAATCTCTATTTAGGTAGAGATCATAATGCCGATAAGTACGGAATTGAAAGAATTGATTCTAAAAACAATAAGTAAAAACGCTACATTTGCCGTAATATGTAAGCTATGGGGAAATATATATAAAAATGTTTATATATTTATCGAATTTTGCTATGTCCCGGGAAATCTCTATACATAGCGTGAAATATCTACCCATAGCTATAGCTTACACTTCTTAATCTGTAATTTTCTGATAAAAAAAGTTTTTGCGATTTAAAAAACCATATTTTTGAGGCATTATTATCTGTTCTGTACTCCCTACAAAAAATATACCCCTATTTGACAGAGCGTTGTAAAATTTCTTGTAAAGTTTCTCCTTAGTATCTTCCGTAAAATATATCATTACATTTCTACATAATATTAAATCACAATCACTTGGAAAGACATCTTCCAGTAAATTTATGATTCTAAAATCTATCATAATTTTTATTTTATCCTTTATTATATACTTATCTTTTTCCTTCTTAAAATAAGTCTTTAGCATTTCCTCGGGAACGCTAGCAATCCCCTTCGTTGTGTAAATCCCTTGCTTTGCTTTTTCAACAGCATCTTTATCTATATCACTGGCTATAATGCTAGCCTTGCTTTTAATCATCATTTTATCTAAGAGCATAGCTAAAGAATAAGGCTCTTCTCCAGTGGAACATGCAGAACTCCATATCTTTAATCTTTTTTTGTTAGACATAAGTTCAGGGATTATTTCTTCCTCTAAAACTTGCCATTGAGAAGGGTTTCGAAAGAACTCCGAAACGTTGATGGTAATATAACCTAAAAACTCTTTCAAGTGCTGCTCACTCTTTTTTAATTGCTTAATATACGAATCATAACTTTCGTGACCGTTTCTTTTTATAAGAGAATCAATACGCCTTTTCATTTGCTTTTCTTTGTAATTTGTCAAATCTATGTTACACATTTTTTTAATTTCTACCGTGAAATCACTGTATTCCAAATAAGAAACCCCCTTGACATATATTGCATATTATTATAACTAAAATGGACAAAAAAATCCATGATACATCATAAAATGTATCATGGGGGCTAAATGTAAAGGGGGTCTTCGATATTATAATATAACCATATGTATTTTTTTTATACAAAAAAGCAGAAAAATGCGCGACTTTTGCTCACGCATTTTTCTGCTAGACATAATCAAAATCAAAGGTTTTTTTAATACTCAAAATATCTCCTACCTTTAAAAGTTTATTACCTTAACGGGCACATCAAAAAGACCTCTTTTAACCTCCGTTGCGTCCATGTGTTTCGAACCGAGCCCGTCAGAAATGTAATTACAGGCATCCCAGGGGTCTACCCTGTCACCGCAGGTAAAAACGTCTACAGCGGCATACCCCAGTTCAGGCCAGGTATGGATGGCGAGGTGCGATTCGGAAATAACCACTACACCGCTTACCCCTTGAGGACTGAATTTGTGAAACGCAACCTCTCTAACCTCAGCTCCTGCTTCTAAAGCTGCTTTAACTAAAACTTCTTCGATTAGTTCCCTGTCATTTAAAATATTTGGATCGCAATCGTAGATTTCCGCCAATATATGGCGGCCTAAGTTTTTCATTTGTCCATCAATACCCCCTTACCAATTAATTTAATTTCAATCAAATTAAATTGTAGCAGATTATCATAGTTTGTCAATAGAATACTTAAAAATCTTTACATAATGTACGAGATATGGTTTTATCAGGTTTTATATGATTATTCCTCGGCATTTCAGCCATTGAAAGGTATTTCCTTGGACAATCACGGGTCGCTGCTTAAGTTCTTCAATGTTTTTGACTCCAGTCATAGCCATTATATATCTAATTTCTTTTTCTATTTTTAATATATGTTTTTCAAGTGATGAGGGTCCTTCTTTAAGTAATATATACAAAAAGGATCCGGCAAAAGCCGTTGCTTTTGCACCAAGAGCCAGTGACTTTGCAGCATCAAGACCGTTTTTCAGCCCACCTGACGAGATTATATCAGCTCTATTACCAACAGTTTTTACAGCTTCAATCAAACTTATTGGAGTCGGTATACCCCAATCTTGAAGATGTTTATATGTTTGAGATTTATTTCTCATATTTTCTATAGCCATAAAATTGGTACCTCCGGTCCCGCCTACATCGATAATCTTGACCCCGTTTTCAACAAGAGTAAGAGCTTCTTCTGCGGCTATTCCAAACCCCACCTCTTTAACTATAACGGGAACGTTGATATTTCGTATGATTTCTGAGATATTGTTAATAGCACCTGTGAAATTTCTGCGCCCTTCTTTCATCATAACTTCTTGGGGCACATTGAGATGTATTTGAAGAGCATCAGCATCTATCATTTGAACGGCCTTAATGGCTTCTTCAACTGTAGCATCAGCACCCAAATTTGCGAATATAATACCGTCGGGATTTATTTCTCTAACAACTTTGAAACTTCGAATACTGTTAGGCCTCTTCAGTGCTATTGTTTGAGAACCAACAGCCATTGCCAGGCCTAATTTTTTTGCTATTTCGGAAAGTTTTCGATTAATGATTTCACCTTTTTTCATACCGCCAGTCATCGCGTTTATAATTATTGGGCTTGTAAGTTTGATGTTTTGCAAATTTGATGACAGATCCACATCTTTTAAATTTACCTGGGACAGACAATTATGCAAAATTGTAATATCATTAAAAACATTTCTTTGTAACATTTTTTCCAATAACATACTGTATTTTATATGTTCTTTCTTTCTTTGTTTCCTTTTTCCATCCATATTATCAAACTCCTTGTAAATAAAACATGGGGCGATTCCGCCCCATATAATTT
>DUNY01000380.1 GCA_012839145.1 Thermoanaerobacterales bacterium | reverse complement strand
CAAATCAGTATTCCTACAGATCTTGGCAATACCATAGGTGGTGTTGTAGCAAATCTTTGTGAGGAAAGTGGTGAAAAATTGGAGGAAGGTAAAAGACTTGAGGTTGCTGATGCGGAAATAACCATACTATCAATGGACAGTGAATTAATCAGAGAATTAAAGGTAGTAAAAAGAGAAGAAAAGGATGATTTACACCATGAAATTTGACGTTTTAAAAAAAACGGCAAAAACTTCAGCAAGATTAGGTGTTTTAAAAACTCATCATGGCAGTTTTAATACTCCTATATTTATGCCTGTTGGAACTCAAGCTACTGTAAAAACCATGACGCCGGATGAACTAAAGAAAATAGGTGCTAAAATAATCTTGAGTAATACTTATCATTTATATTTAAGGCCCGGCCATGAACTAGTCAGGGAGGCCGGAGGTTTACATAAGTTCATGAATTGGGAAGGCTCTATCTTGACGGATAGCGGTGGATTTCAAGTTTTTAGTCTGGGAGATTTAAGAGAGATAAAGGAAGAAGGAGTAACATTTCGATCTCATATTGATGGTTCAGTTCATTTTATCGGTCCTGAAACCTCTATAGAAATACAAAACGCCCTTGGTGCCGATATAATTATGGCTTTTGATGAATGTATCCCATACCCGGCTACATATGAATATGTTTTGGAATCTGTCAAACGGACCACAAGGTGGGCTGAAAGATGTCAAAAAGCACATAATAACAATAAAGATCAGACACTGTTCGGAATTGTGCAGGGGGGAATGTATAAGGACCTAAGGCAAAAGAGTGCTCTGGATTTGGTATCACTCGAATTTAATGGATATGCTATAGGCGGATTGAGTGTTGGAGAACCCAAAAAGGTGATGTATGAGATGCTGGATTATACAGTTCCACTTCTTCCCAATGATAAACCCAGGTACTTAATGGGAGTGGGAGCACCGGATGATTTATTTGAAGGTGTTATCAGAGGTATAGATATGTTTGACTGTGTTTTACCCACTCGTATAGCACGCAACGGCACTGTATTTACCAAAAACGGAAAATTGGTTGTTCGAAATGCCGCTTATGCCAGAGATTTTTCGCCACTGGACCCTTATTGTGATTGTTATGCTTGTAAAAATTATATGCGTGCTTATATACGACATTTAATTAACGCTAACGAGATACTAGGCATAAGATTGACTACAATTCATAATCTACATTTTCTCATAAGTTTAATGAAACAGATACAAAAAGCGATTGAAGGAGATTACTTAATGGAGCTGAAAGAAGAGTTCTTTGCCAGTTTTGGAATAACTAAATAGTAAAAAACTAAAATAGATTTATTTAATCGTATGGTTGTGTTTTGTAAAACGTGGATTTATTAGCAAGATATATAAATGTACCTTCTACATACAAGTAAATTTAAATGTTGAGTAACCTTTTGTTAAACTCAATAGGTAATAAGGATTAAGTAATTTGCATTTTAACATGGCAATAAAAAAGGGTTTTTTACTTTAATATAGAACTAAATATCTAATACATATTTTAATTGAAAGGGTGGGATTATACTTTGAATCCAGCAGCTTTTATGAACCAATTTGGGCCAATCATAGTGATTTTTGCGATTTTTTACTTCTTAATTATCCGTCCGCAGCAAAAGCGGGAAAAAGATCGCAGAAATATGCTTTCAAGCTTAAAAGAAGGTGACGATATTTTAACAATTGGAGGCATATACGGCAGAATTCTTAATTTAAAAGAAGATCTTGTCACCCTTGATGTTGGTGACAAGATTAAGATTAAAGTGACAAGGTCCGCCATTGGCAGTGTATTAAAGACTACACAAAAAACTGAGGATTAATTTACAATAGTTTATAAAAAAGGTTTGGAACAAAAGCAGGAGAAATCTCTTGCTTTTTGTCATATTATACCTCCTATAAGAAATAAAGTATAATAAAGGAGGTAGATTCATATGAAATCACCGTCAGATGATAAAAATAGTATAAAATTCGGAAAGATTTTAAAGGGCGTTCTTAATGCATATTTATACACTATAATGCTATTTTTAATACTAGCTTTGATAATGTATTTTACAAAGTTATCAGAAAGCATTATTCCGAAAGTTGTGGTTGTCATCAGTGCTGTAAGTATACTTTTAAGTGGAGTTGGAATAACAAAAGACGTAAAAACTATGGGATGGTTACATGGAGGTTTAGTAGGCTTTTTATATATGGGTATTTTGGTGGTATTAAGCCTTTTAATAATGCCATCTTTTTCTTTTGGATGGAATATAGCGTTGGATCTTTTTCTGGGTTTTATTGCTGGGGTACTGGCTGGGATATTGGGGGTCAATCTTTGATTTACCTTTTCAACAACGGTATTTTATGCTATAATTTCTTTAGATTAAAAAAAGGAGGCAGCAGTAATGAAGCATATAGTGCCATTACATAAAGGCAGTTTAAACAAAAAAGAAGATCTTACTTACAAAGGTTGTGGCCAGTGTCAGTCTTCTTGCCAGTCAGCATGTAAAACCTCATGTACGGTAGCAAATCAGTTATGCTCAAAAGAAAAATAAAGGGCCTGTACATAGGCCTCTTTTTTATGTGATATTTTAGCTTGTTGACAATCCGATAATGAGAAGGATATAATAAAAATTGCATCAAAGTAGAGAATGGGGGAAGGGACTCAATATGGATTTGAAAACAAAAAGCCTCATTAAAATAGTGGCTATTGTCATCGTTGCAGCTGTTTTAGCTTATGTAACATTATATGGTTTTCAGATAGCAGGATATAAGATTATTCCTATAAAAAAAGCTATAAAACTTGGCCTTGACTTACGTGGTGGAGTATCGGTTTTACTGGAGGCTAAACCAAAGCCCGGTGAGAAAATAAATGATGAAAAGATGTCCGGTGCTGAAAATGTTATTCGTGGGAGAATAGATCAACTGGGAGTCACTGAGCCTGTTATTGTTAGGCAAGGTGATACAAGGATTTTGGTGGAACTTCCTGGAGTTAAAGATTCTGAAAGGGCATTAGAGATTATCGGCAAGACGGCGTCTCTTCAATTTGTAAGTCCAGACAGTGAGGTCATTCTTACTGGGGATAATGTTAGAGATGCAAAGGCGGTCTACGGCGAGCAAAATGAGCCTTTAGTGAGCTTAAAATTAGATTCGGAAGGTGCCAAAAAGTTTGCCGAAGCCACAGAAAAATATTTTGACCAGCCCATCGCTATAATGCTAGATGAGCAGCTCATATCAGCTCCTACTGTCAAAGCGGTTATAACTAATGGGGAAGCAGTTATAACTAACATGCAAAGCATCGAAAATGCTGCAGAATTAGCAGCATTGATAAGAGCCGGCGCACTGCCTGTAGACCTTGAGCAACGCCAGGTAATGACCGTTGGACCAACTTTGGGTGCCGATTCATTGAATAAAAGTTTAAAAGCGGGTTTTATCGGAGTAACTCTGGTTTTATTGTATATGTTATTTTATTATAGACTACCCGGTCTTGTAGCGGACTTTTCTTTATTGGTATATATAATGCTTGTTTTGACAATATTCTCTGGCTTAGGAGCAACATTGACATTGCCCGGTATAGCAGGTTTTATACTTTCCATAGGCATGGCTGTAGATGCAAATGTTTTAATTTTTGAAAGACTGAAAGAAGAGTTGAGAAACGGTAAAACTTTAAGAGCTGCAGTAGATGCAGGATTTCACCGAGCTCTTACTACAATTATTGATTCCAATATAACTACAGTTATAGCTGCTGTTGTACTTTTGTACTTTGGAACCGGTCCGATAAAAGGCTTTGCAGTTACTTTGATAATAGGTATTGCAGTCAGTATGTTTACTGCAATAACCGTGACCCGAGTGATATTGGTAAATCTGGTTAATACGCGATTGATTACAAACAAAAAACTTTTTGGCGTATAAGAGGTGGAAAAAGTGAAAATATATAAGATTATAGAAAAAAAGCGTATATGGTTTGGTATTTCCCTTACAATAATCGCTCTGGGTCTTGTATTTATGTTAATGCGAGGTTTTAATTGGGGTATAGATTTCACCGGTGGCAATATGCTGCATTTTGATATTCACCAAACCTATGAGCTGGTAGAAGTAAGGGATTCATTGGGAAGACTTGACATAAAAGAAATCGAAGCTAAAAAGGCAGGTGATACCGGGCAGGAGTTAATCATAAGAACCGTTGATTTATCAAAAGAGATGCAGACAAAGATCCTTGATACTCTAAATCAAAAATGGCCTGAGACAGAACTGGTAAGAGCTGAGGCTATTGACGCCATCATCGGTAAAGAACTGCAAAGGCAGGCCGCCATTGCTTTGATTATAGCAAATATAGGAATGCTTATATATATAACTTTTAGGTTTGAATTTAAATCTGCTGTAGCGGCAGTTTTGGCATTGGTGCATGATGTTTTGATTGTCTTAAGTTTTTATGCTATTTTCAATGTTCCGGTTGACAGTACATTTATAGCAGTAATTCTTACCATAGTAGGTTATTCCATCAATGATACTATAGTTATTTTTGACAGGATTAGGGAAAATCTTAAAGACATGCGAAAAATTCCTTTTGATGAGGTAGCCAATCTTAGT
>DUNY01000241.1 GCA_012839145.1 Thermoanaerobacterales bacterium | reverse complement strand
CATGTGTATTACCTTTAAAAAGACGATAGGCAATAGGGATGGCATCAGCATCAAGAAGCAAACCCATTTGAACCAAGGGATTGCGCGTATTGTGCTTGCAAAAGCCTTTGCGGCGGAAATCATCCTCTTGGTCGATCTCGAAATAGTAATTTGTAACATCATAGAAAACCACATGGGTCTTACGCTTGTAATTGATTCTAACCTGCTCGTGCAGGTGAAGGAGGAGATCCTCACGGAACGCCGCAAAATAATCCAAAGCACGGTAAACGTCGAACCAATCACAGTTGAAGGATCTAGCTAGATTTTCTTTTTGTAGGAAACTAGCCCTCTTAGATCCCGGAGCGAGCACACGGGTGTATACCAAAAGCTGCATAACATCGTTGAGGGAATAGTCCATGGACTTGCTACGTTGGCGATTGATAAGAAACTGATCAATCTTTAGTTCATGATAAATAGAACTTAGAGGCAAAAATCCAAGGTGACGCATGGCGTCTTCATTTTCATCCATGAGTTCATCTTCAAAGACAGACCCTAAAGGAATTTCTTTTCCAGCTTCCTCTTCTTCCATCTCTTGAGTGCGCATACGAGCAACCTCTTTAAAATATGCTATAGGATCTTCGTAGCGATCCAGATACTCGTCTACATAGCCTAAATTCTCTATTACTTTGTGTTTTGTTTTTTTAGTTACTGGATCCCTATAGCCATAAACGATGCTCATATTAATCCGGCCGTTCTTTTGCTTCGTCGATTTAAGGAACATACTGCAATCCTCCTTTCATGCTATCTAATTATACCATAATATACCACAATATACAACACATAAATGTAATTAATTTGACATAAAAAATAGCGCCTAAATGGCGCAGTATGAATGTTTTTTCCATCTATCAATGGTTAGTTAACTGTTAAACGGGCGAAAAGGTGATGTTGTGTAATTAAGAATTATCGGAGGAATTGATATTTAGCCTTAAAAAATATATAATAATAAGTAATGAAAGTAAGGAAAAAGAGGTATGGAAGATGGAATTAGCAGAGATTGCAAGTAAAGGTCAATTTACCCTGTCCCCACTTCTATTATGCGCAAATTAGTTGATGTCATTACAAGCTACACAATCGTATTACCGTCCTACGTAATTGACAAACTTAAAACAGTAATTAAACTAAAATTTCCTACAAAATATCTGGCTCTGGCCAGATTCCTTCTAGAGTTGCCTTTTGAATACACCAATACTATCGAAAGGATCGATGTGGACAGGTATCCGAAAACACGGGATAAAAAAGACTTGCCCGTTTAGTATTAGCCATAATAGAGGACGTAGATGTATTAATCACAGGTGATAAGGATTTTTACAACCTTGACATTGAAAAGCCTGAGATACTTACACCTACACAATTTATAGAGAAATATTGAATCTAGTAAGAAGTAGGAAGAAACAAAAACAATGGATATTAAAAAACAGTTCCTAAAAACCATAAAAAAATACGACATGGTCCAAAAAGGGGACCGGGTCATTGTGGGAGTTTCCGGTGGACCTGATTCTGTTTGCCTGCTTCATCTTTTTATGACCTTCAGGGATGAACTGGGGATTACTTTATATGTAGCACACCTTGATCATATGTTTCGTGGAAAAGAATCAGAGGAAGATGCCCGCTTTGTGAAGGCCTTATGCAAAAAATGGGGTATTCCCTTTTCCGGTGATAAAATCGATGTGCCCAAGTATGCTAAAAAATCCGGCCTGTCTCCGGAAGATGCTGCACGGCGAGTGAGATACGACTTTTTCAAACAACTTAAGGAACAAATCGGAGCCGAAAAGATAGCTACCGGCCATAACAGAAACGACCATGAAGAAACCATACTCATGAATATTTTCAGAGGGGCGGGTCTAGACGGCCTCGTCGGTATAGATCCGGTTCGGGATTATTTCATAAGACCACTTATTGAGATACCAAGAGAAGCCATTGAAAAGTATCTAAAGCAAGAGAATGTTTCTTTTAGAATTGATGCCACAAACCTTACCTCCGATTACTTCAGAAACAGCCTTCGTTTAGAATTGATTCCTCTCATTCGAAAGAAATACTGCCCACATATTGGACAAGCCCTCAGGCGGCTCGCAGAAATTACTAGGAGGGACCTGGCCTTTATGGTTGAAGAGACAGAAAAAGCCTTGGCTCATGTAATAAGATGTGAGCCTGAAAAAGTTATAATAGATGTAAAAAAGTTTTCAGAGCAACATGAGGCCATTAAATATCGATTGGTAAGGTTAGCGGTAGAAAAATTGGCTGGAAATGTAAAAGACTTTGAGACAAGACATGCAAAATTAGTGGTAGATTTTATTGAAAAAGCTTCACCAGGTAACATGATTGACCTACCAAAAAACCTTTGGGGTGTAAAGGAATATGAGCATTGTATCCTCTCAAAAGGGAATTTTAATGAAACTCCCGACTACAGCTATATCCTTGCAGTTCCGGGTGAGATAACAATTCAGGAAACGGGTATCAGCGTTAAAGCAAACACACAGCCCTGCAGTGAACATAGCACAATAAAGAACGATCTGAGAACTGCCTACTTGGATTATGATAAAATCGACTCGGATTTAGTCATCAGAAACCGACGGCCCGGCGACAGGTTTAAACCTTTGGGAAGTATCGGTTTTAAAAAGTTGAAAGATTTCTTCATTGATGAGAAGGTTCCCCGAAGAAAAAGAAACCATGTTCCCATCGTAGAAGCCGGTGGTCAGATAGTGTGGGTTGGCGGTATGAGGATAGATGATAGATTTAAGGTGACCGGGGAGACGAAGAGAATTTTGGTTTTGGTGGTGGAGAGTCAGAAATTAATGATATAGACTAAAAACATCATATATATTATAGTTGGTGAATAAAGCTGTCTTTCATTTTTGGGCAGCTTTACATTTATGAATCCTCGTAAACGAGGATTTTTTTTCATATTAGAATTTATTATTTTATCAATCCATGTAGTTTATAGATTTTTGGTATGATTTTCATTTTTTATGTAAGGCCACGATAACGAGAGGAAACCTTATTCCGGAGTTCATATTTTATTGGAATTGTTTTAGACTCGTGGACAAATCTTATATATAAAATTGACAATACTCATCTTCAGTGATACTATCTAAGTAAATTTTACAAATGTAACAGCAAATTACATTTGTAAAATTAACCAATTGGAGGGGGTTTAAAATGTCTAAGATAACAAATATAGCAAAGAATGTAAGCGATGATAAAATACAAGCTTTACGGGATGCTTTCGGTCATTGTGCAATGTGGTTGTATTATCTTTTAGACGAAGCAAAAAAAGCCGGGTGTGAAAACTGGAAAGATATTGGGTATAAGGCAACATTTCGCTGTGGTTGTTTTCATGGTGAATATTTTAAGACATTAATCGATGGAACCACTTTGAAAGATTTTGAAACTGAGTTTGCAGAGCCAAACGGAAACGGAAGGAAAATTTTCGAAATGGAAGAGGTTTTAAAAACAGATAACGAGTACTATTTAGATTTTCACTACTGTCCTCTTGTTGAAGCGTGGCAGAAATT
>DUNY01000144.1 GCA_012839145.1 Thermoanaerobacterales bacterium | reverse complement strand
ATTCTATGCATTTTCTGAATTATACGCCTTTGTATTTCAGGTATTTAATAGAATGTTTTGTTAACAAAACAAAGAGTAAGGTTTTATAGTTTGCTATCACTGCAGTGCCTGATTTTATATAGCCAGGCGCTGCAGCGATAGTGATCTTAAAAAACTTTTATCTCTTGCTATTTAACATCAGCATAAGGAGGTCTTTCGTTATAGTGGGTATGAAGAAGTTTATGCGATTTCTCCCCAAGGGGTTTTTCTAAAAACTCTTTGTATAAGGTTTGCACTGCCGGATTTTCATGGGATTTCCTAAGAGTCATACTACGGTCCACATCATATATAGCATTACCTCTTGCTTCTCTGTAGTCAACTTCCCAGCGCTCATCGGCAGTAAGTATAGGCTGACCGCCGCCACCTACGCAGCCTCCAGGGCAGCACATTATTTCAATGAAGTGGTAGTCAGATTCACCGCTTTTTACCCTATCAAGAACTGTTCTGGCATTAGCTAAGCCATGGGCTACAGCCACATTTACCTTAGTACCGTCTATATCTATGGTTGCCTCTTTTACTCCTTCAACACCGCGGACCTCCGTAAAATCGATGTCTTTCAATACTTTTTTTGTTACGATTTCATATACCGTTCGAAGAGCCGCTTCCATAACACCACCGGTAGCACCGAATATAGCACCGGCACCGGTAGATATCCCTAGAGGCTCATCAAATTCTTCGTCAGGAAGCTTGCTCAAGTTGATTCCCGCTTGTTTAAGCATTCTTGAAAGTTCTCGAGTAGTAAGCACTGCATCAACATCCTGGTATCCGCTGGAGAACATCTCAGGTCGCTGACATTCATATTTTTTTGCCGTACATGGCATAATCGAAACTGAGAATATCTTTGAGGGATCTATTCCCATTTTTTCCGCGTAGTATGTCTTCACAAGAGCTCCGAACATCTGCTGTGGCGACTTGCATGTGGAAAGATTATCAAGAAGTTCCGGATAGTAATGCTCACAAAACTTAATCCAGCCGGGACTACATGAGGTTACAAGGGGAAGTTTGCCGCCGTTTTGCAGCCTGTCAAGGAATTCTGAACCTTCTTCTAATATAGTAAGGTCTGCCGTGAAATCCGTATCAAAGGCCTTATCAAAGCCCAGCCGTCTTAAGGCTGCCGGTAGTTTCTTTGTAACAATACCGCCCAATTCTCCTCCAAACTCTTCACCTAAAGATACTCTAATAGCCGGAGCAGTTTGAACAACTACATGTTTTTCAGGATCTGCCAAAGCCTCCCAAACTTTATCGGTATCATCCTTTTCTTTTAAAGCTCCTACTGGGCAGGCCAATATACATTGGCCGCAGTTGACACATGGAACTTCATTAAGGCTCATGTCAAATACCGGTGCAATTACCGTATCAAATCCACGGTAATTAGGTGATATGACACCTACTCCCTGGACTTGGTGGCAAGTGTTTACACAGCGGCGGCACAAGATGCATTTTGAAGTATCCCTTACAATAGAAGGTGAAAAATCATCATACTGCGCCTTACTTTTTTCTCCTGGGTATCTTATGGCTTGCACACCTAACTCTTCCGATAGCTTTTGAAGCTCACAATTAAGATTTCTTATGCAAGTGGGGCATTCCAAGTTATGATCGGAAAGCAGTAATTCCAAGGTTACTTTCCTGGACTCTCTAACAGCCGAGGAATTGGTAATAACCTCCATACCTTCTGAAACCGGCAAAACACAAGATGTTTGCAGTGCCCTAGCGCCTTTGACTTCAACAACGCACATTCTGCAAGCGCCAATTTCGTTTACTCCTTTTAAAAAACAGAGTGTAGGAATTTTGATTCCAGCTTTCCTTGCAGCCTCAAGCACTGTAGCATCTTTTGAAACTTCAACTTTTATACCGTCTATAGTTAATGTAACCATTTCCATAGTTTTCTCTCCTCTCCCTTCCCTAATGCTATAATTTGACTATAGCACCAAAAGGACATCTGTCATAACAGCTGTTACATTTTATACATTTATCCAAATCTATTTCATGAGGCTTTCTTCTTTCACCGCTAATTGCCTGGGTAGGACATACTTTTACACACATACCGCAACCTTTGCATTTATCCGCTACTACCTCGTAGTGAATCAATGCTTGACATCCTCCGGCAGGGCATTTCTTGTCTTTAATATGGGCTTCATACTCATCTCTGAAATACCTCAGTGTTGACAACACAGGGTTTGGAGCTGTCTGACCCAGTCCGCACAAGGCCGAGGCTTTAATACTCTTCGCCAGATTTTCTAGAAGCTCTATATCTCCTTCCCTTCCTTCACCGTTGGTTATCCTTTCTAGGATTTCAAGCATTCGTTTTGTACCAATCCTACATGGTGGGCATTTGCCGCAGGATTCTTCCTGTGTAAATGTTAGAAAGAATTTAGCAATATCAACCATGCAGGTGTCTTCATCCACGACTATCATACCGCCTGATCCCATCATTGACCCTGCTTGAATTAAAGTATCATACTCTATGGGCATATCAAGAAGGGAAGCAGGTAAGCATCCGCCGGATGGGCCGCCGGTTTGTACAGCTTTAAATTTTTTGTTGTTGGGAATACCACCACCAATATCATATATAACTTCTTTTAGTGTAGTTCCCATTGGGATCTCTACAAGACCTGTATGATTAATTTTTCCACCTACAGCAAACACTTTAGTGCCCTTACTTTTCTCAGATCCTATATTTGAGAACCAGTCAGCACCTTGGAGAATAATTTCAGGTATGTTAGCATATGTTTCCACATTGTTTATAATTGTTGGCTTATCCCACAGCCCCTTATTAGCTGGGAAAGGTGGCCTAGGCCTTGGTTCCCCACGACGGCCTTCAACTGAAGCAAGTAACGCCGTTTCTTCGCCGCATACGAATGCTCCGGAACCAAGTCTGATAAATATGTCAAAACTAAATTCCGTTCCAAGAATGTTTTTGCCTAAAAGGCCATGATTTCTGGCTTGCTCTATGGCAATTTCTAAGCGCTTTACAGCTATGGGGTATTCTGCCCTCACATATATATATCCTTCACTGGCACCAATGGCGTAACCTGCTATAGCCATAGCTTCCAACACTGTATGTGGATCACCTTCTAAAATGCTACGATCCATAAACGCACCTGGATCACCTTCGTCAGCATTACATACCACATACTTGATATCACCCTGGGCATCGGCAGCAAACTGCCATTTTACGCCAGTTGGAAAACCTCCTCCTCCACGACCTCTCAATCCGGATTTTTTTATTTCGTCAATTACTCCTTGGGGAGTCATCTCAGTTAATGCTTTACCCAAAGCTCTATAACCGTCATTAGCAATATATTCCTCAATAATTTCAGGATTAATAAGGCCACAATGTCTTAAAGCAATTCGCTTTTGTCTTTTATAGAAATCAATGTCCATTAAAGAACGAAACCGCTCTTTTGTGTCACGTTCTTTGTATAAAAGTCGCTCAACAATTCGACCTTTCAATAGATGCTCCTCAACTATTTCCGGTACATCTTCTGTTTTAACTGTACAGTAATAGCTCCCTTCAGGATAAATGAGAACATTTGGTCCTAGTTCGCAAAGGCCTAAACAACCAGTCTGAACAACTTTTACTTCTTTAGAAAGGCCTTTCTTTTCTAGTTCTTTCTGAAAAGCTTCCATTATCGGTTCACTGCCGGAAGCTACACACCCCGTTCCTTTACAAACCAGAACATGAGCCCTGTATATTTCCATTTTTATAACCTCCTCAAGCTCCTGTATATTATTAAATATTAGGTACTACATACTCATCTACAACTTGATTATTAATAATGTGCTTGACCACGATCTCTCTGGCCTTTTCTGGATTCATGTTTACATAAGTCACTTTTGGATGATCAGGTTGAATAACGTCAACTAACGGCTCATACTGACAAAGACCTATACAACCTGTTTCTGTAACAATAACATTAGTGATATTTCTCTTTTTTAATTCATCCAAAATCGCTAACATTACTGGCCTTGCACCGGCTGCAATACCGCAAGTACCCATACCGACAACTATACGTGTTTTAGTTTCATTATCAACTCTCAAATTTATCATATCTTTGGCTTGTTTTCGGATTTTCTCCAGTTCCTCCATAGACTTGATTACTGGCATTTTACGCACCTCCGTTGATTTCCTTTAAGTTGTCTTCTATAAATCTCTTAATCCAGTCCAATACCATCGGATTATTTAATGGCACTTCTTGCAGTGTTTTTTTTATTTCCTGGGTATCAAGGATAAATACTTGATCTCCTACACAATGTCTATACACAAAATCCACATCCGGACGCATGGCAACCAGTGAAACCATGGTATCCGCCATGCTACCGATAGGGGCTCTGTCTATGTGGCTCAGAACAAAACTTGCTTCTATTGCCGTGCCTTTTCCCTTTTCAGACTGAATCTTAAAATCCCCTCCACAGCTTTTTGCAGCATGAACAAAAAGCGGTATGCCCAATCCTACTTTTCGGGTTGTTCTTGTGGTGAAAAATGGGTCCATAACTTTTTTGGTCATTTTTTCATCCATGCCTGATCCGTTATCTTTAATTTCGATTATTAGTAAGTCCTTTTTTATGTTTTCTTCAATGTTAATTTCAATAACAGATGCTTTTGCCCCTAAAGAGTTTTGAACCACATCTAAAATGTGCAGGGAAAGTTCTCTCATGGCTATTCAAATTTCTTGAGTATATCCGGAATCTTATCCGCAGTTAACCTTCCATATACTTCGTCATTTATGATGATGGCTGGGGCAAGGCCACAGGCACCTATGCAGCGGCAAGCGTCAAGAGAATACTTTGCATCATCTGTGGTTTCTCCAACTTCAATCCCCAACTCTGTTTTTAATCTGTCCAATACTTTCTCGGCTCCTCTTACATAACAGGCTGTCCCTAAACATACCCGAATTTGGTATTTCCCTCTAGGTTTAAGGCTAAAGAAAGAATAAAAGGTAATAGTGCTATACACTTCACTTAAAGTAATATTTAAAGCTTCAGCTACCATTTTTTGTACTTCAATAGGAAGATAACCCATAATACCCTGAGCCTCTTGCAGTGCTTGAAGTAAAACACCTTTTTGCCCTTTGTACTTTTTTAACATTTCCTCTATTTTGTTGAGTTTTTTTATAAAATCT
>DUNY01000046.1 GCA_012839145.1 Thermoanaerobacterales bacterium | reverse complement strand
CCTCCCCCCGTCAAGAGGGAGGGCAGGAAGCATATTAAATATACCGAGCATCAGCTGATAGTGTGTAAAGTGTCGAGCTGTCTCCGGTGGGATAAGTTTCTGATTAGAAAGAAACAGGATAAAACCTACTGCTGCGAAGTTTCCCAGAGGCCCAGCCAAGACCGTAAGCATTTCTTCCTCTGTAGATGCATCTTCTAAACTTGATTTTATCCGTCCCCCGAAAGGCAATATTTCAATTTCATGAATCACAAGTCCCAGTTTAATTCCCATAAATATATGTGCATACTCATGGACCCCTAAAGCCAATAATGCCGCCGCGACTTCCATGTACATACCTGCCGCTAAAGCCAGTGCTACTACTAAAATAAAAAAAAAGCTTATACTTATTTTAAAATTAGAGACTTTTAAATCCATTTAGGTCCTCCCGGGCATCGTCGGATAAATTAAGCCATTTTCTCGGATCTTCGGGTTTATCATTAAGCCATATCTCAAAATGAAGATGTGGAGTTTGCGCAAGACCTGTCTTGCCAACTGTTCCAATGATAAATCCTTGCTTTACCACCTCTTGTTCTTTGACATAAATATGCTTTAAATGAGCATACACGGTTATCAACCCACTATTATGACGTATTTTAACCACATTTCCCATTTCTTTATCTTGCCCAACAGAAAGGACTACACCGTCAAGTACCGTCTTTACTGGGAGACCTTCTTTTTGAACTATATCTATGCCGTTATGCATACGCTGTTCTTTTAAGATGGGGTGAAATCTCATGCCATACTCTGAAGATACTTCTCCATTAACAGGCATAGGTAACAACTCTTGTTCCTTTTGACTAAGTACGGGAATACTGTAAGAAACTTTCGTCATCTCGTTTATAGCCTCTACTACATCTTTAAACTCATAGGAATAATCTGAGACAAAATAATTAATTTTTCCAAGAGCTGCTTTAACTATGGGGATGTTTATTTTTTTCATTAATAATATAATTATTATTATTACAATACATATGATGACTTTTTTTAAATTCTCAGGACCAAACCACTTTTTCTCTGAAGGTTGCTCATAATAATACATATAACAGACGCCCCCCTAATTTTTTACAGCTTATAGGAAAATGTGGATTTGCTTAAGCTGTGCTTTCGTTAATTATGAATAGCAGAGGCTTTTATGGTTTATATTTTCATAAGGTCTTGTTATATACTATTTTCCGTAAAGCTCGTTTATTACAAAAAAAGAGCTGTTATATTACGAATAAAATAGTGGTTCTATGTATAAAACTACTCCGGTGAAGATGTCGGCACCTCATAAGAGTTTCCCTACGATCTGACATCTCCACATTCATACACGTCATACAAGTAACGCTCCATGCGCGACCCACGCATTAAAAAAAGGTGACAGGAGAACCGTCCCCTGTCACCACCCTGTCACCTATGTCACCTGCTTTAATCTAAAAAAGTAGCTTTCCTTACTTTTTAAAATAGTATTTTTTGTCGTCGCATGCCTACGTTAAGCACTAAGCCAGCTGCCATCATGTTCATTAAGAAGGAGCTTCCTCCGTAGCTCATGAATGGGAGCGGTATACCCGTCACTGGCATTATTCCCACATTCATTCCAATGTTGACTAGGATCTGAAAGGTCCACATTGAAACCACGCCAACTACCATGTATGTTCCTAACAGATCACGGGCTTTAAATGCCACTCTTAAAGAGTGGTACAACAGTATAAAATATAAAATGAAAAGTACGATGCCTCCAACAAAACCTAATTCTTCCCCTAAGACAGCAAAAATAAAGTCCGTATGTTTTACCGGGAGAAAATCCAGTTGATTCTGAGTCCCTTGATAAAGGCCTTTCCCAAATATTTTCCCTGAACCAATTGCGATTTTGGATTGTATTACATGATAACCTTTCCCCAAGGGATCCAGATATGGGTTTATAAAAACTAAAATTCGACCCTTTTGATAGGGTTTTAAAAAATTCCACAATACCGGTAAGGAGAGGATACCTGCTGCCATGATACTCCCCAGAAGTTTATAGCTTAGACCTGCAATAAACATCACACCAAAAACTATAGCCAACAACACCAAAGATGTCCCCAAATCCGGCTGTTTTGCAATGAGCAGCATGGAAGGTGTCATATGAATAAAAACAGAAAATAAATCATGCAAGCTGTTTAAAGACTTCTTCTTTTCCAAATGTCTTGCCAGAGTAATGACAATGGCCAACTTGGCAAATTCCGATGGCTGCAGCCTGAAAGGACCCATATCAAGCCATCTCTGGGCCCCACCGCCTTCTTCACCCTTAAATATTACCAAAAGCAGGGCGAGGATATTTACTATATAGATAATATTT
>DUNY01000361.1 GCA_012839145.1 Thermoanaerobacterales bacterium | reverse complement strand
TTTCATAAAGGCTAACAGAACATGCACACTCTCAAGGACCTGCATGTTTTTTTTCAAACCGCCAGGCATCACGGCACATTGCTGACAAATCTCTTTTAGCTGTCCATCCCAATTCCCTTTCAGCTTTGGAAACATCAGCATAGCACTCAGCAATATCCCCGGGTCTTCTGGCTGTTATTTCATAGTGTATTTTTATATTATTAGTTTCTTGAAATGCATGTATTAATCGTAGTACACTTGTGCCTTGACCGGTACCTAGGTTATATATATGTACGCCCTTACTGAGCTTATTAAGTGCTGCCACATGACCCTTTGCCAAATCGCATACATGAATATAATCCCGAACACATGTACCATCTGTCGTGGGATAGTCATTTCCGAAAACATATAACCTAGGCAGCTTACCTTTTGCCACTTGGGTTATACGGGGCATCAGGTTGTTTGGAATACTGTTAGGTGTTTCACCAATCAATCCGCTTTCATGAGCTCCTACAGGATTGAAATATCGTAAGAGTGCCACCGACCAGTCGGGATTTACTTTTGCCATATCGGTGAGGATTCTTTCACTGATAGCTTTCGTTTCTCCATAAGGGTTAGTAGTAGGGAGAAGTTTCATGGTCTCTACATAGGGAACTTTATTCTTACCATATACGGTAGCTGATGAGCTGAAAACAAATCGTTTTACGCTGTGCTTTTCGCAAGCTTTAGTCAAAAGTATAGTACTAATAACATTGTTATAGTAATAAATAAGTGGTCTTTCTACAGATTCACTCACTGCTTTAAGACTGGCAAAATGAATTATCCCATCAATTGTATGCTTAGAAAATATATTATCAATCGCTGATTCATCCGTTACATCTATCTGATAAAAAATCACTTCTTTACTTGTTATCTTTGTTATTTTGTTTAAGGTCTCTAGATTGCTGTTACAAAGATTATCCGCAATAATTACTCTATGGCCTGCTTCCAATAAAGCAACGCAGGTATGTGAACCTATATACCCCGCACCGCCGGTTACTAATATATTCATAGGATGGAATCCTTTCTTAAATTTGTTCAAAAGTTTTTTTGGTTATCAATTTCCACATAGGCCTTATTGCAAAAAGAGCAACCATAACATGTGATATTACATATGCAGCGGCTGCACCTTGGGGGCCTGTTTTTTTCAACATCCAAAAACCCATACCCAGTGCGATTATTGAAAGGGCACCTGCCTGTATCAGCACAAGATTCATCCTTTTCTTCACTTGGTTTACAGCCATATACAATGAGTTTACACTTTGAGGAATCACAGCAATAACAAGTAAGCGAGTAATTGCAGCACCCCCTTGTGAATAATCTTGACCAAAAAACCCCAATAACAATTCACTTGTCATTGTTATAAAACCTACACCGGCAAAGGATAATCCTAAGGCCATAAAAAGGCTTTTACGAGCAAGTTGTGCTATTTTTTTCGGCTCATGAGAACCTTCCGATAAAAGTGATTGGGACAGACCTGTGGGAATTATAGCTAGTACCATGGTCATCATCCAGGCAATATAAAAATATGCACCCTGCTCCGCCCCGTAAAGATTTGGAACCATTAGAGGATAGATAAGGCCAGGAGATTTTATCAAAAAATCAGCGATATAATTCCAAAATGAATATAACAACATATCCTTAACAACTCCCATTTTTAATACCGGCCTTGGAGAAAAACTCGTGAAAGATAAGGGCATAAAGAAGACAAATGACACTACAAGACCCATAAGAACAGCCATACCCGTAGCCGTAAAAATACCATATCCACCTAGCTCTGCAAAAAATAACACAGGCAGCGGCAGTTTTAAAAGACAGACAATAAGATTTTTCATGAATACAAAACGGGTACACCGTGCAGCCACAAAAGATTGATCTATTATTAAAGATAGAGAGGTACAAACAATAATCCCAACAAATATAATTGACAGTCTGTAATCTTTAAGCATGAACTTGAGTAGCGGAGCAAAAATATTAAGCCCGGCAAGGTATATTAAAGAGCATATTATCGCCATAATACCTGTAATTGTAAAAGCCGTGTTCACCAATTCACATGGGTTTCTTTCCAAGGGCACAAAGCGAATTAATCCCAATCCCAGGCCAATACTTGACAGAGTTCCCAGCAGTGTTGATAATGATATCAAAGTTGAACCAATACCCACCTCATTTGGCGTGAAATTTGCCGCCATTATATGCCAGAATACAAAGCCAAGTAGTGATGTGACTACACTGTTCAACATAAGAAATAAGGCATTGCCATATAATGACGACTGTTTCACATGATAAACAGACTCCATTAGCAGTTGTACCAAAGGGGTTAATCTAATCTTATCATCATTTTCCAAAGCCTTTCACCTCATGAGCAATGTAATCAATTTTTTGCGGTGATTGTTATGGTGGTTTCGGTGTCTTGGAAGAGCTGTAATGATATATCCATTACTCCATCGCCTGATACTATAAAGCTTTTCGAAATCTTCTTTCCATCAGGCTGCTTCACTTCAATGGAGTAAGTTCCTCGTGGCATATCATCAATGGGTAATGTTACATTCTTATCGGCAAAGGTTTCCAAAAGAATTTGTGCACTCTTTTGAATAGGATTATAGGTGGCGTTCTTCACAACAACGCCCGGACCTATTTCCTGTAGAACCGGCATCTTTTGAACAAGGATAAAAGGATACTCGCCTTTTTTAAGTGGAGGCAGTACAGTTGAGCCTTTTCTGTAAAACATCAAAACTTCATTCCCGATTTTTGCCATATTACCCTTACTGCAACCGGGGAAAGTAAAAGTCAAGCCGGGCTTTACTTCATCTTCCACAATAAGGCTGCTGCCATTGTAAGTTATTTTTTTCTGATCTAATAAAGATCCGAAATAGTCTCCAAGATGTGTTAAATAGTATCCTTCATTCGCATTGACAAACATTATAGTTTGCTTTAATACCGCTATCGCATCTTTAATAAGGCCTTCATTCTTTCTAATATCCGGATGCTCTACAAAGAAAAGGGGCTTTTGCTGCTTCATTCCCTCATCCAAAGCTCTCATTATGGAGGCGGCATCAGTGAAATATTCGGGTCTTGCACCTAAAACCCAAACCTTGTTGGTGCTATCTGTATAATGGTATCTAGGTATTCTGGCCATGCCGTGGTATGTGGTAATCCACTGTATTTGAGTTTTTGCACAGGCTTTTGTTGTATCGTCATTTATTCGATTAAAGGGGGCAACATAGCCATTTGGTTTGGTTTTAGTAATGTTTTCAAACTCAGTTACTGTTTTAGTAATAGTTTTCACCTGCTGCATATAAGGCAATTGTGACAGATCTTCATGCTCATAGCCGTGGGGAATAATTTCTACACCTGCTTTTTTAAGGTTGATAACATCTTGAGTATCAATTTCACTGACGATTGCTGCAACAGTTAGCTTGTTGGTAATATCCGTATAATCTTTCCAATTTGATGACCATGTGCAGAAGTCATCAAGTCTGATAATCACAGGAACATCCATGGCATATGGTGTACCGCCTATTCGTACCATATTTGTGGAATCTCTGATGATATTATCCACTAACCTGTAACTACAGGCATTCCATGTGAGTGCTCTTGTCAGAAGAAAAACGTATCTCCCTGAAGGTTCTTTCTGTTCAAACATTATAGGCAACCCATCGGAATTTTTCATCAGAACCTGAGAATTTGCACCGAGGCTGTGATTATATGCACCCCAAATAGGTATTGAGCCATATTCACTTGCAATACCCTTAGTCAAATTGTTTTCTATGACAACATGTGCATTATCCTCTTCTTTTAAGTTGAAATTTCCTAGAGTTATACCAAGTCTTTTGCAAAATTCCGGCCCGATACTGTAAAGTATGAGAGTTGTTCTGCCTGTGCTTTCGCTGTATTGTGTGATTTTATCAGTATGCATATCTGTGACAGATATCAACATTTCATATCTATTTAACTGCTGGTTAGATGTTTTTTCGTCTACCACTTCATACATGTAGCCTAAGTAATCAAGGGCGCTGACGGTTTCCCTCAATATTGATATGTAATCGGTTTGAGGCCAACCGTTGGCATAATTCCACTGTGAGTCCATTAATACCGCTATCTTGCAATTGTGCTCTTCTTGCTGCGCGAGACAGCCGAAAAATGCAAATCCGGAA
>DUNY01000476.1 GCA_012839145.1 Thermoanaerobacterales bacterium | reverse complement strand
TAGCTGTTGTTTCCCTTTTTTTTGAATAAAAACTATTATCCCCCTTGAGTCTGCTTATAATCATATGTATATTCCGGTGTTTTTCCTCACCATGCTCCTCTATATCGTTTATTAGTTCTTCCAATGCGTCTACACATTGTAAAAGAGCATCAACTATTTGTTCATTAATGTTAATTTTATTGTTTCTTATTTCTTGTAGCAGGTTTTCCATCTCATGAGTTAGTTCTGAAAGCTGGATATAACCCATAGTGCCTGACATGCCTTTTAAAGTATGAGCTGATCTGAATATTTCATCTACAATTTCTTGAGCGGGATTGCTCTCTAACTCCAAAAGGTATTTATTAAGATTATCTATATGCTCTCGGGCTTCCTCCAAAAACACATCTAAATACTGATTGTTCATTTTTCTCACCTCTGTCATAGATTCATTGAAATATCCAACTCCGGCAATCACTCAACACCCTTGCTCCTAAGCTCTCTCTGCTTAGTGAGAATGTATTTAACAATTTTATCACGCATCGCTTCCTCAATGTCTACAAATTTTATAGCAATATCATGAACGTTTACATTTCTTATATTGTTTTTCTCAGTTCTTACTACTGCAGCTTTCAAAATAGTTTCACCTAAAATATCAGGAATTACCACTTCGATAATGCTTCCCTTTTTTATGGGTGCGGAATGAGAAAATTTAATACCACCTGCACTAATATCGCGTGTATATGCTTGAAGCCAATCATCGGAGCCCTTTAGCTTTATATGTATCGTGCAAGAGGTTTTTAATCGAAAATAACTTCGCTTTTGTTTTTTATATGGAGGACTTAAAGGATACATTGTAATAACTGGAATCGGACTGTATTGTTTGTCTCTTACTATGCCTTCCATGCAATAAAATGAACCCCTTTTTGAAAAATATATATTTATTTTTTCATCAATACCTACGAAAAATATTCTACCCTTTTTCATGGGCATGCTCAAGACAACATAATCCAATTTAATATCTTCAATTTTAGAAGGGAAAAAGTGTTCAACATTCTCTCTTTGAACTTCAATGGTTATCCTCATCCCTATTTCTAAAAAATCATCCCTCAACTACATAGCCCCCACATTTGTTTTTATTAAAGACATAAGTTTTGCAAACCAGCCATCAACAGTTGAATTAGAGTTTGCTTCTAGGGGTATTTGTTCGCCATATATTAGTTTTTTGGATATGTTAATTAGACATTTAGATGCTAAACCATTCGGATACTTAATATAAAAAGGTGTTTGGGCCATATTTGATTTATAAATAGTATTGTCTTTCAGGACATACCCTAGGTAGTTAATTTTTAAATTTAAATATTTTTTAGTTACTCTTGATAGTTTCTCTATGGTATACTCAGCTTCTTTATAGTTATCTGTCTTATTTACAATCACATGTATGCTGTCACAGTACTTGCGTGCAATCTTTATAAGGGCATAGGCATCGGTTACAGCACTGGGCTCCGGGGTAGTCACCACTATTACTTCATCCGAGGAGCGAATAAAACTGATTACATTTTTGGATATCCCTGCACCGGTATCGATTATTATTATATCAAAATCATTTGCTATACTACTGAAACTGTCTATTAATATTTTGAGTTCTACACTTGTAATATTTGCAAGATCATATAAGCCTGACGCTCCCGGAAGAATTGAAATCCCCATTGGCCCTTTTAATATAACATCTTTAATGGATTTGCCTATTGATAAAATATGTGAGAGGTTATACTTTGGGTATAATCCGGATACTACATCAATATTGGCAAGACCTAGATCTGCGTCAATTAACAAAACATTTTTTCCAAGACTTTGAATAACCAATCCCATATTAACCGACAAATTGGTCTTACCTACTCCACCCTTACCACTTGCTACACAATAAACTTTAACATTTCCCGTACGACTGGTGGATGCATTCTTTTCTGCCATAATTTTTCTTAACTTCAGAGCTTGTTCATACATTATTGATTTCCCCCAAAATCATTTCCGCAATCTTATCAACTGAGGCTATTTCGATATCATCCGGCACATTTTGTCCCATAGT
>DUNY01000248.1 GCA_012839145.1 Thermoanaerobacterales bacterium | reverse complement strand
TCACAACAGGAATCAAAGCATTACGTAAGGCATGCCTCATGACCACAACTCTTTCGGCCACACCTTTTGCTCGAGCAGTCCGTATATAATCCTGCCGAATAATCTCCAACATGCTGGAACGGGTAAGTCTTGCAATCAGAGCTCCAGGTCTGAGACCCAAAACGATTGATGGAAGTACATAATAGATTAATTCACCGTTTCCTGTACCAGTACCCGGAATCCATCCCAATATTACGCAAAAAAACACCACCGATAGTAGTGCCACCCAAAAAACGGGAGCTGATATTCCCAGAATAGCAAAAAACATTGCTCCATAGTCAAACCAAGAATACTGTTTCACCGCTGAAATAATTCCCAGCGGAACGCCTACTAAGACGGCCACCAACATAGCAAAAAAAGCTAATTTAAAAGTGACGGGCATTCTTAAGGCCAAAGCCTGCACCACTGTCATATTGTTACGGTAAGATTTGCCAAGATTAAGTGTAACTGCATTTTTTATAAAATCCAAAAACTGGATCAGAAACGGCTTGTCAAGGCCCATCTCATGTCGGATCCTTGCAATGGTTTCAGGGTTCCCACGCTGACCCATCATGATTCTTGCAGGATCCCCCGGCACAATAGTTGTGAGTATGAATACCACAGCAATAACACCTATCAGCACTGGGATTGCCCCAACAAGTCTTCGTATGGTATAATTCAGCAAATTCTTTTCCCTCCTTAAGCTGCAACACTGTATTATATCCTTAATAACTTGAGCATGGCTTCCTTTAGGAAAGGAAGCCATGCACTAAAGCTTTTTATTTTTCCATGTCTAACTTTGTATATTTGAGTGAATATGCACCAAAGAAGGGCACTTCCATGTTTTTAACATATGGTTGAGCCAGTCCATGTGTTGTGTAATGGTAAATGTATAACCACGGTGCCTCTTCTCGAGCTATTGATTCGGCTTGTTTATAAAGTTCTTCACGTTTTTCCGGATCTGTCTCTATTCTTGCCTTCTTTGTGATTTCGTCAAATTCTTTGTTGTTGAAGCCACTATAGTTACCGTTGGGTCCAATATTGCTGGAGTGTAAAAGTACATACAGGAAATTGTCAGGATCCGGATAGTCGGCTACCCAGCCCATACGGAAGAACGGAACCTCAAGTCTGTCAGTGGCATCGAGTAGAGCACCCCAGTCCACATTCTTTATAGTCATATCAATGCCGGATTGCTTCATTTGAGCCTGCAGAGCTTCGGCTATTCTTTTATGCCCTTCACTGGTATTGTAAGTTAGCTCAACTTTTATACCGTTGGGATATCCGGCTTCTGCCAGCAAGGCTTTAGCTTTTTCCACATCAAAAGTGTATTTTGGCTCAATATTTTCGTCATATCCCATCATTCCCGGTGGCAATGGACCGGATGCCGGAAGAGCTCTGCCGTTTCTTACTATGTCTATTAAACCCTGACGATCAATAGCATAGTTGAAAGCCTGCCGTAATGCTTTATTATCTTTAAATGGAGCCTTGGTTAGATTAAATCCGTAGTAGTAAGTTCCAAGTTCAGCTCTCTCTATGAAATTCGGCATTTCTTTGGCTTCATGGTAGTATGGGTCATCTACTTCTTCGATAATGTCAAAGTTGCCAAGACCAAATTCGGTCCATTGCATAGCCAAGTCTGTAACAATACCGAATTCTACCCCATCAAGATATGGCAGTGAATTGCCATTTTCGTCCTTTGCCCAATAATCCTCGTTTTTGGAAAGCACGATTTTATCATCCTGGACCCATTGTTCAAATTTGAATGGGCCGGTACCTACGGGATGGAAGTTAAACTGTTCTGTTCCGTATTTCTCCACGTCCTCCTTTGGAAGAACATTAAAGCAATTATAAGCCAGAATACTAAGGAATGGTGCAAAGGGGTATTCCAGCTCCATTTTTATTGTATAGTCATCGACCTTGGAAATTCCTGCAATTTGCTCGGTTTTTTTATCTTCATAGTCTTTATAACCCTTAATCATATCAAGAAAATACGCTCTTGGTGAATTGGTATCAGGGTTTAGAATGTAATTGAAGGACCATACCCAATCATCGGCGGTTACTTCACGACCACCATTTTCTGTAAGCTTTCCTTCGATGGACTTGTGAAATTTAACACCCTTTCTTAGGTGGAAAATATATTCTAAGCCGTCATCGGAAATGTCCCAGGATTCCGCCAGAAGCGGCTGCACATTGCCGTCATTGTCATAATCAACCAGTGTTTCGAAAATCTGATAGATTACCCTGGCTGAAGATGTATCTGTTGCAAAAACCGGATCTAGTTTAGGTGGGTTTGACATGACACCCACTCTCAGGATTTTCTCCGTTGCTTCCGGTGATTCAGGCTGAGGTTGTTCTCCACCCTCCTCTGCAGGCTTTTGACCGCAACCGGCCAAGGTTGTCACCGCAAGTAGTAAGACAAGCAGTACTACAAAACTTTTCTTTAGCATTGAATCCCCTCCCAATAATAATTAAAAATATTATTTTTTATTTATGTCTACAGTCCCCCCTATGAATCCCCCCTTCCCAAAAATCTCTATACACAGCTTATACTCTAATTTTGTTGTAACTAAAAAAGCACGATTTTTATTATATATTTCATTTCTTAACGGGCAAGTCGTTTTAAATGTAATAATATACCAAATAAATTCAATCTTAGTTTAATTTAATATTTCGATAATGAAATCGAAAATCCTTCAAATTTTTATACTGCTTTTTATTTTTCTATTATAATTGATAGCCTAATACGGAAAAAATGCCAACTTTTACGATAATATAATTTTTACCCCTACCTTCTTAAATCATAGTAGGGGTAAAAATCGTTGCTGGGTAGTTTTTTAACCTAATAGTCGTCTTAGTATTGTATTTGCCATTTGCGGATTGGCTTTGCCCTTGGTTTCCTTCATGATTTGTCCTACAAGAAAACCCAGTGCTTTTTTCTTACCGTTTTTATAATCCTCAACTGATTTTGGATTGTCATCGATAACCTGCTTAGCTATACTCTCAAGCTGGGCCTCATCGGAAATTTGAACAAGGCCTTTTTCTTTTACTATGTCCCCGGGAGATTTCCCGGTATCGAACATTTCACGAAATACGTCTTTAGCAATTTTCCCGCTTATGGTGCCTTTATCAATCATGGAAAGCATGTTACAAAATTGTTTCGGCGTGAATTTTAAATCCTTTATGCCCTCTCCCGTTTCGTTTAATATGCTCAATAATTCAACCATAAGCCAATTACTTACCACCTTGGGGTCATGATAATATTTTACGCATTCCTCGTAAAAATTGGAAAGAATTTTTGATGCGGTTATAACTGAGGCATCATACTCAGGTAATCCATATTCTTTCATGAACCTTGCCTTACGGGCATCTGGAAGCTCCGGTATTTGGTTTAGGATTTCTTGCTTCCAATCTTTATTAATGATAATTGGGGCCATGTTGGGTTCCGGTGAATAACGGTTTTCAATTTTACCCCTCATATAAGTTGTAATACCGCGAGCTTCATCCCACCGGCGGGTTTCCTGAAGGACATTTCCACCGCTTTCAAGGATTTCTCGCTGACGCTTTTCCTCATATTCTATTGCACGTCTTACGGCCCTAAAGGAGCCCAAGTTTTTCACTTCAACCTTAGTGCCAAATTCTTTAGAACCTTCCGGTCTAATGGAGACATTTATATCACACCTTAGGGAACCTTCCTCCATTTTACAATCAGATACCTCAATATATTGAAGTATTGTCTTTAGGGTGTTTAAGTAAAGCCATGCTTCCTCCCCTGAACGGATATCAGGCTCTGAAACTATTTCTACCAAAGGCACACCGGCTCTGTCCAAATCCACAAGGGAATAAGCACTTCCTTCTTCATGGATAAGTTTACCAGCATCCTCTTCCATATGCATAATTCTTACGCCTATACGCTTTTTTTGCCCATTAGTCTCGATCTCTATATATCCGTTTTTTGCCAGCGGAATATAGTATTGGGAAATTTGATAAGCCTTTGGAAGATCGGGATAAAAGTAGTTTTT
>DUNY01000258.1 GCA_012839145.1 Thermoanaerobacterales bacterium | reverse complement strand
GGGACCTGGCACCAGGTTTTTAGCTTACCTATGAGGAATTGAAACCCGTATAAAGCTTTTTTGTCGTAGTATGTTTTACCTGCGTTTTTAGCCTACCTTAGAGGGATCGAAATGGTAGCTGTGTAGCGGGGGGGGAAAATTATAGAAAAGGAATGATGGTAATGAGTAGTAACAAAAAAGGATGGTTTAAAAAATTAACACCGAAAAAGACATGGGAACAGTACGTAAATACATCAGTAGAATTATTTATATCAAATTATATGGCAGATGGCATTACAGACATCGAGAAAATGTGTAAATACTATGCAAATGAGTTGCCTATTATGTTTGAATATGAGAAAGTTTTATTTTCTAATACTCAAATTGAATTAATAGGTAAACTCATAACAGAATATGTAAAGGAATATATAAAAGAAAAAGGAGGGATTGATAAGTTAAAATTGTATTCAGTTCAAGAATTGGATATTATGCTTGATGATATGCACAAAGATATTATGAAAAATTTAAAAAAGTAGGTCTACATTTTAACTTGTTTGTGGATATATATTACTGAGAGATAATATAAAAGGAGAATAACAATGTTAAAACCCTGGAAAATTGACGGCAAACAAGGTGATTATCAATATCCAAAAGTAGAAATAGTTTATCAAACAAAAGACATAGTGATTATACCATTATACCAAGATTGGAAGTATTATATTATCCGTTTTTAGCCTACCTTAGAGGAATTGAAACATTTCTATGTCATATTCTAGGCTAGGGACACAGATAATAACGGGGTTTTAGTTTATCTACAGGGAAACTGATTTTCGTGTCAGACATCCACCTCTAGTTTTAAAGGTGGGTGTTATATTTACGAAAAAATGGAAGGAAAAGGCGATATTATATCGAAATATATAAAATAGACGAATTAGAGCATAAATTTAATAATGACAATATATTACAAAGGAGGGCTGAGAGATGAGTAAAATATGTGCAAATTTTAAAATAACCACTCCGATGTTTCTAGGAGGAGCAGATAATCAAAATACAGCCGAACTTAGGCCAACATCTATGAAAGCAGCTTTGAGATTTTGGTTTAGGGCGATAAATTATGGCAAATATCAAGATTATAAAAAAATAAAAAATGTAGAGGACGAACTCTTTGGTAGCACCACTTCTCAAAGCAGGTTTATTCTAAAGTTAAATTCGGAGAACATAAAGGCAGAAACTAATGAGGTGAGAATAAGCAATCTATTTAATGCACCGGAAATTGGTTATTTAGGCTATGGTCTTTTTCAAAGGCAGAAGTTTTACAGACCATATCTTATTCCAGGGCAGAGCTTTACTGTGGAACTGCTTTTAAAGCCTAAGTCAAAAAACAGACTGGACTTTGAAAACTTGATTAAAGCTATTAAAGCCTTGGGACTGTTCGGCGGTCTTGGAAGCAGGAGTAGGAGGGGTCTTGGTTCGGTTACTTTGGATTCTGTCTATGTTGATGACAAAAAGCCTTGGACTGCTCCTGAATCAAGAGAGGAGTTGGGAAATGCCTTTAAGGACTTCTATTCGGACTTAGAGCTTAGTAGAGATATTCCGGAGTATACTGCCTTCAGCAGTAATACCAGAACAATTATTTTAGATGAATTCAGTGATTATAAAGAAGCCTTAAAAAGTGTAGGACGAGCTATGATGGATTTCAGACGAGATTGTGATAAAGATACAGACATAGTACTTGATGCTTTAGGGGGAAGGGATATCGATAAACACCCAGACAGGGTGGTTTTTGGTCTGCCACATAATTACTTTATAAGGGGTCAGGGAAAAGTTGATATTAATCCAGTTATAGGTTCAGGGGGAACACGGCGTTCAAGCCCCTTATTCATAAAAATTATTTCCATAAAAGAAAATAACAATATTAAATACGTCCCGATTATGACAGTATTTCCATCGGAGTTTTTGCCAAAAGGCAGTAAGATTTCCCTAAAAAGTACAAGAAGAAGTTATACATTAGATCCAAAAGTATCTTTTGATCTTATTAATGAATTTATGGATACATTTCCCAACAGATTGGAGGTGAAAGCCCTTGACTAAACAGCGTTATTTTCACTTTTCTCTAGGGCCTGTTCAAGAATTTGTAGGTAAGGCAAGACGGCTTAGAGATTATTGGACAGGTTCTTATCTACTTTCTTATTTGACCGAGCAGGCTATGGATGAAGTCTGTAAAAATGGGGGCAATATAGTTTTTCCGCCTTATGAGGAATACAACAATATCACAGGTGCTGATAAAAGACACGAAATCGGTTCTTTTCCCAATAGATTTCAGGCTTATGTTCCTATGGATTTTGAGCCAAGTTGTTGTGAAAAAAGGGTGAAAGATACCTGGGAAAAGATTGCAGATTATGTCTGGGTAAAATACATATCGGAAGTTGCACCACTAGGTAAGGATACTAAGGAAATTTGGGATCGGCAAGTTGAAGGCTTTTGGTATATGCAGTGGGTGTTAGCTGATGAGGAAAACGATGCACTACTTGATATAAGGAAAAACTGGCGAAGTCATGTACCTACAGTTGAGGCCGGAGATAAATGCACATTGTTTGGGAATTTGCAGGAAATATCAGGCTATATAAGATCATCTAAAAAAGGTGAAGGAGAAAAGCAAAAAATATTCTGGGATAATATGCGGTCAAAGCTTTACCTTTTAGACTTAAAAGAAGGTGAAAGACTTTCAGCAGTTGCCTTGATAAAAAGGCTTTTCCCGCGGGCATATAATGAATTAAAAGGTGCTGAACTTCCGGAGAACTTTCCTTCTACAACATATATGTCTGCTATATCCTGGATAAAGGCTGTGATAAAAAAGGATAAGGCATTAGCTGCTGATTTTTTAAAGGAAGCTAGGAAATTAAAGGGACATGGCAGTGAAGCTAAAGCAGGTATCCGGTGTTTAGATAAACTTGCCGGGGAAAATAGAGATTTGAAAGGCTTTATATCGTTAGACGGGAATTTTTTCTACCCTCATACCCTTTTAAACGATAATTTATGGGACGATAGAGATAGACCCATAAGGGAAGGTCTTGAACATAAATTAAACGATATTAATAAAAAGGTTGGTTTTAAACCGGATACATATTATGCATTGCTCAGCATGGACGG
>DUNY01000197.1 GCA_012839145.1 Thermoanaerobacterales bacterium | reverse complement strand
TTGTATAAAATGTTTGCCAAATGATAATGCTGTATCAATTTTTAGTCTCTCCATTAAAACAAAACTTGTTGCATCTATATAAGAAAAAGTCTTATCATTATATTTGAACAAAATGTCTACAGCTCGCTTTTCATCCTCTTTAGTTATTCTTTGTATAGACCTGATACTACTTCTTAGCCAGTATCTGGATTTTCTGCTACAATAAAGTTAGTTAAAATTGGTTCTAAATTATACTGTTCCATTTTTTATAGCAATTAAGGCATCATTATGATGGGTTACCATTTTTATTAAGTAGCTCATACAAATAACGCTATATTAAAATAGTGATTGACAAGTAGTATACTAATATGGTAGTATGAAAGTGGAAATATTCGGGTTTTATAGACAACCTGAAACATAGGTGATAAAAATGAAACTTGGCATTACAGACTTAAAAAACAAACAACCATGGCAAGACAAAGGCTATCAACTGCCAGCCTTTGATATTAACAAAGTAAAACAAAACACACTAAAAGACCCCATATGGCTGCACTTCGGAGCAGGCAACATATTCAGAGCATTCCCTGCAGCACTGCAGCAAACCCTTCTGGACAAAGGCCTAAGTGACAAAGGAATCATAGTCTGTGAATCCTATGATGAAGAAATAATACAAAAAGCCTACACCCCTTTTGACAATCTGAGCTTACTGGTCACCCTAAAAGCCGACGGCACCACGGACAAAAAAGTAATAGCAAGCATAGTACATGCCATAACCGCAACAGGAAACATGGCCGAACTCACAAAAATATTCACAACCCCATCATTACAAATGGTAAGCTTCACAATAACAGAAAAGGGATACTCACTCACCGACTCAAAGGGCGAATACTATCAGAATGTACTTGACGATTTTCAAACCCTTTCAGAAAACCCAAAAACCCTCATGGGAATGATAGCCCTCCTATGTTACAAAAGATACAAAGCAGGAAAACTACCCATTGCACTTGTAAGCATGGACAACTGCTCCCACAACGGCACAAAACTCTACAACGCAGTAAAAACCTTTGCCGACAACTGGGTAAAAAATGGGTTAGTAGAAAAAGGCTTTACAGACTACATAAACAACCCGAAACTTGTATCCTTTCCCTGGAGCATGATAGACAAAATAACCCCCCGGCCTTCAGAACAAGTAAAAGATATGCTTCAAGCAGATGGCTTTGAGGGTGCTGAAATCATAAAAACAACAAAAAACACATACATATCCTCCTTCGTAAATGCAGAACAGACCCAATACCTAGTAATAGAAGATACATTCCCCAACTTAAGACCAAGCTTAGAAAAAGCCGGTGTCATCTTCACCGACAGACAAACAGTAAACAAAATAGAAAAAATGAAAGTCTGCACCTGCTTAAATCCCCTTCACACAATACTGGCAGTATACGGCTGCCTGCTGGGCTATACCTCAATATCCCAAGAAATGAAAGACAAACACCTAAAAACCTTCATCCAAAAAGCAGGCTATGAGGAAGGCCTGCCCGTAGTAGTAGACCCGGGAATAATAAAACCCGAAGACTTCATAAAAGAAGTAATCGAAAAACGCTTCCCAAATCCCTTTGTACCCGATACCCCACAGAGAATAGCCTGTGACACATCCCAAAAAATACCCGTACGCTTCGGTGAAACCCTAAAGGCATACATTGCCACCGGTAAAAGGGAAATATCAACACTCACATATATACCCTTATTCATTGCAGGCTGGCTCAGATATCTCATGGGAGTCGACGATGAAGGCAACCCCTTTACACCCAGCCCTGACCCAATGCTGGAAGTATTGCAGGGCTACATAAAAGATATATCCCTGGGAGACAAAGGCCCCTTTACAGAGACTCTAAAACCCATATTATCTGACAGCAACATATTCGGTGTAAATCTATATGAACACAATCTTGCATCAAAGGTTGAGGGTATGTTTGAAGAACTTGTGGCCGGCAAGGGCGCCGTTAGGAAAACCCTTGATAAGTACATCAAGTTTTAAATGATGGTTTTAAGTTTGGCTGTTGCAGATATGCAAACAGCCGTAATAAATAATAAATAAAAGGGGAGGAAAAAATGAAAAAGTTATTGTCAGTACTATTGGTGTTTTCTTTGATCATGGTGGTTATAACGGGGTGCTCAGGTGGTTCATCCAAGCCCGAAGGAGACGGGAATGCAGCTCCTGCGGAAAACGGCAAGGTTTACACACTGAAAATGTCAACACAGCTAAATGAAACACATCCAATGGTAGGCGGATTTAAAGAACTGGCCAAACGAGTTGGTGAAAAGACTGACGGGAAACTCGTAATCGAAGTTTATCCCAGTGCACAGCTCGGTTCCGATGAAGATGTTATTGAGCAGGCTATCCAGGGTGTAAATGTTGCTGTGCTTACGGACGGTGGTAGGATGGGTAACTATGTAAAGGAAATGGGAATAATCGGTGCACCATATTTCGCTGATAACTATGATGATGTATTAAAGGTTACACAGAGTGATATATTCAAGGAATGGGAAAAACAGTTGGCTGAAGAAAACGATATCAGGGTACTTTCCTTCAACTGGTATGACGGTGCCAGACATTTTCTCACAAATAAACCGGCAAAAACACCTGCTGACCTTAAAGGTGTAAGAGTCAGAACACCGGGTGCACCGGTTTGGTCAGAATCTGTCAAGGCAATGGGTGCCACACCTGTTTCAATGCCTTGGACAGAGGTTTATCAAGCTATGCAACAGAAAGCCATTGACGGAGCCGAAGGCCAGCACACAGCTTCGTACACATCAAGACTTTACGAGGTTATTAAATATATAGACAAGACAGCTCATTTCCAGCTTGTCAACGGTATTATTGTGGGTGAGAAATGGTTTAAAACACTGCCCGCGGAATATCAGCAGATACTACTGGATGAAACAAAGGCTGTTGCTGCTGAAAATGCAAGACTTATAGAAGAACTTTCAGATGAATATGAATCAAAGATGGTTGAGGCCGGAATGGAAGTGGTAGAAGTTGATATAGAAGCATTCAAGGCAGCCGCCGATGAAGCTTATGATGTCCTGGGATTCAGGGAGCTCAGAGAAAAAATATACGCACAAATTGGGAAAAAATAACCGGATGGTGACAGAGATGAAAGCACTTTATGAAAAGTTTTGTAAAATCGAGGAATTTCTGGTTCAGGCCTTTTTGTGTGCTATTGTATTTTTAGTGTTTTCATCGGCCATATGCCGCACCTTAAAGGTTCCTATAAACTGGGCAATTGATCTTTCCTTGTTGCTTTTTGCATGGACGGTATTTCTGGGAGCTGATATGGCTCTCAGAAATACAGACCTGGTAAGGGTAGATTTGGTAACAAGGCACTTATCACCCGGTGTTCAAAAGGCACTTAACATACTTTGGCAGACAGTTATAATTATATTTCTGGCCTCACTGGTATGGTATGGTGTTCCATTATCACTGGAAAGTTCAAAACGCTTATTTCAAACACTGGGAATAAGCTATTCTTGGGCTACAATCAGTGTGCCGGTAGGTTCCGTTCTTATGATGATATCAACCGGGATAAAGCTTTATAAAGCTGTGAACAACCCGGTCGTAAAGGCAAGGTGAGATTATGTTAGTCGTACTGGTAATCTTTTTAGTTTTACTGGCACTTGGAATGTCGGTGGCCTTTTCCATAGGAGTTGCCGGTGTAACATTCTTTCTTATGACACCTGAAATACCCTTTTCGATAGTTGTTCAGAGGGTTGTAACCTCAACTCAGTCTTTTACATTACTGGCGATTCCGTTGTTCATTTTCGCCGGAAATTTGATGAATAACACGGGTATCACCCAAAGACTTATAAAATTGTCAGATGTACTAACCGGACATATGTACGGGAACTTAGCTCAGATAAGTGTTGTTCTCAGTACTTTGATGGGAGGCGTTTCCGGTTCATCTACTGCAGATGCGGCTATGGAAACGCGAATTCTTGGCCCCGAAATGCTCAAAAAAGGTTATTCAAGAGGTTACAGTGCGGCTGTTAATGGATGGTCAGCATTGATAACTTCAACAATTCCACCCAGTATGGGATTTGTAATTTACGGTTCAATCGGTGAAGTGTCGATAGGGAGACTCTTTGCCGGCGGTATTGTACCCGGATTCATGATGATGGCAGCATTAATGATAGCCGTATCTATATCCGCAAAAAGACGCGGATACATGCCTGCAAAAGAAAAACGGGCTTCACTAAAGGAAGTGCTCATCGCTTTTAAGGAAAGCATTTGGGCTCTTATCTTCCCCGTTATACTAATCGTTGGAATACGTTTTGGTGTTTTCACACCTTCGGAAGCGGGCGCCTTTGCGGCAGTTTATGCCATTTTTGTGGGTGCCGTGATATATAAAGAGCTTACATGGGAGGCATTTAAGCGGACACTAAGGGATAGCGCAATGGATATCGGTGCAATTATGCTCATTATTGCACTTTCCGGCATAATCGGTTATGGAATTGTTTATGACGGAGTATCCCAGAAAATAGCTACATTGCTTATAAGTATAACTTCAAATCCCGTAATGCTTCTATTAATAATCATTGTGTTTCTCATAATAGCCGGTATGTTTGTTGAAACCACGGTTATAGCATTGCTTCTTACACCTATACTGTTGCCGGTTGTTACAAAAGTGGGAATAGACCCGGTGCACTTTGGGGTGATTATGATGACTAATGTCACCATGGGAATCATGACACCGCCTCTGGGAGTGGCCTTATACACAGTATCATCATTGATGGAATGTCCGCCTGAAGAAACCGTAAAGGAATCAATACCATTCTTTATCGCATATATGGTGGTAGAGGCATTGCTGTTACTTTTCCCGCAATTGGTTCTTTTCATTCCCAATCTAATATTTGGCTAATGGAGGTTGATTATATTTGAAAATGGTTTTTAGATGGTTTGCCGGTGGGTATGATAAAATAACTCTTGAGCAAATCCGACAGATACCCGGTGTTAAAGGTGTTGTAACCAGTCTTCTGGACATACCCGTAGGCGAGGTCTGGCCTCTTAAAAGACTGCAAGCGTTAAAAAAAGAAATTGAAGATTACGATCTTGAGGTCGAAGTAATAGAAAGCGTAAATATCCATGAGGATATAAAACTTGGAGAAAAGACAAGGGATAAATATATACAGGCTTATATTGATACCATGAAAAACCTGTCACAGATAGGTGTCAAGGTGATATGCTATAACTTCATGCCGGTACTGGACTGGGCAAGAAGTGACCTTGCAAGGCCGTTGAATGATGGTTCCAAAACCATGGCATACAAGCATGAACATATTTTAAACATTGACCCCAAAAATCTGGCTCATCAATTCGATGAGCAGTCTGACGGCTTTGAACTGCCTGGTTGGGAACCGGATAGACTTAAAGAGATGTCTGCAACAATAGAGAAATATAAAGATATCACTGAATACCAATACTGGAAAAATATAAAATATTTCCTTGACAGTGTAATCCCTTATGCCGAGGAGTACGATATTAAGCTGGCCATACACCCGGATGATCCTCCATGGCAAATATTTGGTCTGCCGAGAGTGATTACCAGCAGGGATAATATACGTAAATTCCTTGACCTAAACAAGAGTCCATACAACGGTATAACTCTCTGCACCGGTTCATTGGGATCAAATAAAAACAATGATATTCCCGCTATTGTGAGGGAATTTTCAGGTGAAGGAAGGGTGCACTTTGCTCATGTAAGAAACCTTAAATTTGAGTCCGAAAAGGATTTTTATGAAAGCGCACATATGTCACAATGCGGTTCACTGGATCTTTTTGAGATAGTAAAAGCTCTCTATGATACCGGCTTCACCGGATATATCCGGCCTGATCACGGTCGTATGATTTGGGGAGAAACAGGTCGCCCCGGTTACGGACTATATGACAGGGCATTGGGAGTCACATATCTTAACGGTCTATGGGAAGCGATTGACAAAATGAGCCGTAAAATTAAAATCTAATAAAAAACCATAATTTAACTAAATTGACTTTTAATAACTTACTGCTATATAATTTAAACCAGATCATAGGAAAGTAGGTATAACAATGCTTGAACCGCTTGAAAGAAGTAGAAAGGAATCCGCCAGAGAATACGTAATAAGGGTATTGCGTCACAATATCATAAACCTAAACCTCAAACCCGGACAACATGTAAGTGAAAATGAAATAGCTGAAATACTCGGTGTAAGCCGCACCCCTGTGAGGGAGGCATTTATAGAGCTTTCCAGATCATCGATGGTGGAGATATATCCCCAGAAAGGGACATACATCTCACTTATTGATTTGGAAATGGTGGAAGAATCCCGTTTTATGCGGTGTGTCCTGGAAATAGCGGTTGTAAAGCTTGCCTGTGATATGCTTTCCGAATCCGATATGGTTGCTTTGGAGGAAAACCTTCAGCTGCAGGATTCATGTGTCATTCGAAAAGATTATAAGCGTCTGCTTTCCCTTGATAACAGCTTCCATGAACTTTTGTTCAAAGCCTGTAATAAGGAAATGACTTACAGTCTTATTAAAAGTGTGATGGCACACTTTGATAGGGTGCGGATTCTGAACCTCGCAGAAATGGACATGAAACGGACTGTAAATGACCATCAAGAGATACTGGAGGCCATAAAAGACAAAGACAAGGAAACATCAGCAGATTTAATGGAAAAACACCTTACTAGGGTTATTTTTGATCAGGACTACTTAACAAAAATACATCCTGAATATTTTAAGAGAAATTCTAATGAAATATCGTATTTGGCAAAATGAACATTGATAAAAAGAAAGACGGTTTCCAATTGAAATACTGGAAACCGTCTTTGTTATGTCACGCTGTATGCTTTTTGTATATTTCCCTCTTTTCTTCATCTGAAACCAATTTATCTATAACTAGTGCCATGATTATAATTCCAACAAGATCAACAAGCCAGCGAGTAATGGCAAATTTTGCTCCAAGGGAGCTCATTTCAAAAAGAAACATGGGAATTTTCATGGTAGACCATGCTCCGAGGAAGATAATTATATTAGAAAATTTAGCACCTTTATTCATCATGACACCGGCTACGGGGAAGGCACCGTATAAAGGACCTGCAGCTGCAGCTCCCATAAAAATGCTCAGGATAATGCCCATCAAGCCTGATTTATCTCCTAAAAATCTTATTATTGTCTCCCTTGGCACCCATACATCCATTAGGCCTAAGAGCAGAAAAACAGGAGGTATAACACTTATCATTTCAGAAAAGTTTTTATAAGTATTTTTTAAGATTTGGGT
>DUNY01000044.1 GCA_012839145.1 Thermoanaerobacterales bacterium | reverse complement strand
CTCCGGCAGCGGTTAATTGTACGGGTCTAGTGCTACGGATAAAAAGGTCGATCCCTAATTCCTGTTCAAGTTTTTTTATACCATGAGATAATGTTGGCTGAGAAACATTTATCATTTCTGATGCTCTGGAAAAATGCATATATTTTTCCAGAGCAAGGACGTATTCGAGCTGATACATTTCCATAGTTAACACCTCCTTAAAAAATCTATAAACATCATCTTGCTAAAATTTATATACATAATAAAAAATTAAGAAGATTTTAACCGAGAGGAGCAAAGCTATGCAATTACAAATAGCTGAATATCCAGTTTCTTCACTCGAATGGGGTGATGAAAACAAATACAATGATGGTAAGTTAATTATAAACAAAGATAGCATATTATCATATTTAAAAAGCAGTAATGAACTTGATGAATTAATAGTTACAGACTTAGATTTAATTCTACCAGAGACCTCTACAAGAGTAATAAACGTTTTTGATGTTTTGCCAGCATATGCCCGGCTAGGTGAAGGGGTATCTAATTTCCCCGGATTTCTAGAACCTTTTCAGATAGCAGGACATGGTAATTCAGCAACTTTGAGCAATTTTTCTATTCTGGCTACTTCCAGTCGTCCTAGCCGCTATAACAAAGTGATGGATAAATCAGGTCTAGGTGCTGAAATCTCTCCTTACGGCGGCCATTTTCATCTTGCCCTACAAGCTGAACCTAGAAATTCAGATATGAGCAATACTGAGTACTATAAACACTTAAAAAAAATTGGTCTAAGGATTGGGACTTATCTATCTAAATTAGCAGCTGAGGTCAGGCCAGCTAACACTTTATTTTATACACTGGAGGCACACCCTTCGGGATTGCCTAAGGTCGCATATGTTTGTATGCTTGCTGCCTTACAAAATTGGGATAAGGGAGAATCTATTCTTTATGGTGATAATTTATCTGGGATGCTACCAACAGTGTTACATCCAAATGAAATATTGGATGGGGCAGTTATAGCTCCAAATTTTAATTTAGGAATCGACACCTACAGTTTTTTAAACAATCCTGTTATTCAAGAGTTATATAAAAAACATGGTAAGGAAATTGACTTTGTCGGTGTTGTTGTATGCGTTTCCCATGTGACGCGAAATCAGAGGGAACGTTCCATCGGAATGACAGCAAATTTAGCGGCTAACGTTTTAGGAGCTGATCTGGCCATAATTACAAAAGTTGGTGGAGGAATACCTGAATCTGATGTTATGTTGACGATAGAGTCTTTAGAGCGTATAAAGGTTAAAACAACTGCTATTATGTGGGCTCATCTAGGGAATGGGACAATTCAGGATATCCTTACTGCATATTCACCGGCTGCGAATGCACTAGTATCTGCTGGAATTAATGATGCCCTGGTTAACTTGCCAGGACAGGAAAAGGTGATTGGAGGAAATGAAATAGAGCCGTTATCCGACGATCCGAAAGCTAAGCCTCAAAATCCACATTCTGCTATTCAAGTACGCTGCAGAGAAATTTGCGGTGTAATAAATCAGCTTGGTGCATCGCGTGTAGCACTAGAAGAAATATAACAATTATTGGAGAGGAGAGGGGATAAATATGAGTGATATAAAACCCTTTCGGGTAGTTCATTACCTGAACCAGTTTTATGCTGGAAAGGGTGGTGAAGCTTTTGCTAATACTTCGCCATATAAAATAGATGGTAGTGTAGGTCCTGGTCGTTTATTGGAACAAACATCAAAAGGGAAACTGAAAATTGCAGGTACAGTAGTGTGTGGAGACAACTATTTTGTAGAGAACTCCAGTGCAATTAAACAGATTATTGAACTAATCAAAAGTTATCAACCAGAAGCATTTATTGCTGGGCCTGCTTTTTTGGCAGGTCGTTATGGTGAGGCTTGTGTTGAAATCTGTTGTGCTGTAAAGGAAAGGCTAGACATTCCGGTAATAACCGGGTTAGCGCCGGAACACCCTGCTGTGGATAGATATCGTAAGGATTTACCCATCCTTCGGACTGGGACTACAGGTGCCGATATGAAAAACAGTATTCCACGTATGGGAGAAATACTTTTTAAGCTATTACAGGGGATAAAACTATCTTCCAGTGAACAAAACCTTATATATAAAAGAGGATTGAAAAAGAATGCTATTTTAGAAAAAAATGCTGCCAGAAGAGCTGTAGCAATGTTGATAACAAAGCATAGGGGTGAGAACTGGCAAAGTGAGTTGCCTATGCCTAAAAACGATTTAGTAACACCTGCACCAGCCATTAAAGAAAAATCATTTACATTAGCGTTAATAACAGATGGTGGATTGATACTTAAGGGCAATCCCGAGCGCATGCCATCAGGTCGTAGTGATCGCTATTGTAAAATAAATATTGATTCATGGGAAAAACTTACACCGGAAAAAGTGGAAGTTAATCATTTTGGTTATGATAATCGTTACGTATTAGCCGATCCAAACAGGTTAGTACCATTAGACATAATCAAAACATTAGAAAAAAGAGGCGATATTCGCCTACATCCAGTAATTTATTCAACAGCAGGGGCTGCTACGGCTATAGAGAATGCAGCGTCTTTTGGTCGCGGAATAGCCAGTGAATTAAAAAAAGCGGGTGTTCAGGCAGTTATCTTAACCTCGACATGAGGAACCAGTACTCGCTGCGGGGCAGTGATGGCAAGAGAGTTAGAAAGTGCTGGTATTCCGGTAGCCCATATATGCACTATGATCAATGTTTCGAAGAGTATGGGCGGAAATCGATTGGTACCCTCGCGAAGTGTTCTACATCCAACTGGAGATCCCGACTTAACACTATCGGAAGAATTCAAATTGCGCCAGAAAATAGTGAGCAATGCACTGCAGGCAATCCAAACAGAAATAAAAGAACCAACTGTATTTGAGTAACATTGGCAACAATCTAACTTGTGTAATATAGCATTCTAGGAGGTTTAATTATGAGTAATCCAGTATTAAAAGGAGCAGCAAATATAATTGTTCACGTTCCGGATTTGATTCGCTATGGGTCAAAACCAGAACGAGAAATTAAAAAAGATTATAAAAAGCTAGATAAGATTAGTTCAAGTCTACGCAGCTTTGGGGAAGCAGTAGCTTATCCGCCTAATCAGGTGTTTATAGGTAAATTACGACCATCTGAATTGCTGCAATATAGCAGACCATGGACAGATAAAAAGGCACCTAATGCTGAACGTTCCAGCCCTTGTGGAGAAATTATACCAGAGGAGGAGTTCTATGGTTGGCTAAAAATTGCTGATCTGTTTAACTTGGTATCACTAGAAGATCAGTTCTTAACACAAAAAATTAAAAAGGAACTGATGAAACACCATTTAATTACGGAGGATGATTTAAAACGTCTTGGCACAGGTTCAAGTTTAGATGAAATCAATGAAAAAATTATCCAAGGTATAGCATGCCCATTATATTATAAGAAAGATCAAATCATTGGCTGTATTGAACAAGGTCATACAGAGGATAAATATCAGACACCTCAGATTATGTTAGAGAATTTATCTAGTAAAGCATCGGGGATAATTGCCCTCAGGAAAGTACTAAACTCTTACGAAGTTAATCCTTCAGAAATTGAATATGTTATAGCTTGTGATGAGGAAGCAGTAGGTGATCGATATCAACGCGGAGGCGGAAATATGGGCAAAGCTATAGCCGCCCATGCAGGATGTATTAACGCTTCGGGATCTGATACAAAGGCTTTTTGCTGTGCACCTGCCCATGCCATTACTGT
>DUNY01000304.1 GCA_012839145.1 Thermoanaerobacterales bacterium | reverse complement strand
ACATCAATGTTTGCAAAAAAAAGCATATTACCAATCTGCGCTCATCAACTGCAGAAGAAGCTTTAAGGCTCGTTCCTCCCAAAGGGATGACGTTAGAACAGTGCCTCGAATTTATCGATGATGATGAGCTTTTAGAAGTAACACCCGAAAGTCTTCGTATGAGAAAATCAAGACTTTCGCGTCAAGACAGGCAGAAGACAAAGAGTAAGGATGTTTAAGTATTCACTAAAATTCTTAGTGAATACTTTTTTCTTGAGATATGGATTTATTTAAAAAAAATGGAAATACTAGATTTAAGATAAAATTTAGGAGGAATGTATATGGCTAAAAAAAAGATGAAGAGGGAGAAAGTTAAAAATAAACTAATTCCACAGCAGGGAAGATTTAAAGGTGATTTGGTGGATGATAATAGACCCGAAAACTATGAATTATCGGAGGAATTCACACGAAACAATCCTTTAAAAACACCGCCAAATAAATCGAAGATAAGAAAAAATAACGGGCCTTAAGGTATATAGTTTATGCTTGATTTTATTAGAGAAACAAGGGCGGTAAAAGAAGGATTACACAATATTATACTTGAAATTCCCGAGGAAACATACATGACCTTTTATAATGAATTAGATGATGAACATGCTCGAGATATATTGACACAGTATCTGAAATATCATCAAGATGATGCACGGACAAGTGATGTAAAGATAGAACATAATAAAAATGCCCATACAGTAAATATTTATGCAAATTTGCACTATCTGTGCAACGAAAAAACATCCCAGGAACCTTTTGCAGATGATAATGTACACCTTTTATAGTGACAATCTACAGAAAAGATGATATAATTTTTACCAATAAAAATTATATGTATAGGGGGTATATAATGGCAATTGAAACTTCTTATGCCAAGGTGGATTGGAAAGGCGGTGTATTGGTAGAGGGCACTTCTCGTGGTTTCAAGGTGACCATGGATGAGCCGGTGGACGAGGGTGGAACCGATACAGCGATGAATCCTGTTGAATTGCTCTTGTGTTCTTTAGGTGGGTGCATGAGTATAGTGGCCAGCATGTTTGCACCGAAGTTCCGTGTAGATTTAAAGGGATTTTCAGTAGAATTGGAAGGGGATTTGGACCCGGATGGTTTTATGGGAAAAAACCCCAATGTCAGAAAAGGCTTTTCAGAAATACGCTACAAGATGAATATCGTGTCTGATTCTCCTGAAGAGAACATAATAAAACTACACAAGTTCATCGAAGAATATTGCCCGGTAAAGGACACCTTAAAAGGGGTGCCTGTGACAGGCACTTATATAGTTAAAAAGTAAAGTGAAAAAGGGCTGTTGCACGGAACTGGATAGTTCGGTGTAGTAGCTCCTTTTTTGATTCTAAAAAGAAAATTTAGGTCTTAACATGTTGACACACGAGGATGCATTAGCCCGATAGCAGTTTGTTGTTTTTATTATAAAAAAGAGTGTCGCAAACCAATTAAAAAATAGTGTACGACACTCCCTTTTTAAATGAAAAAAATTAATTAGCTCTTGGTATTTCAACAATCTGATCAATTTTAAAATTACCGTATTTATCTTTTTCCTCTACAGGAACAAACTTGAATACTCTATCCTGACCCCAAGAGTCTTTAATTACTGCTACTACCCAATCCCCACGCTT
>DUNY01000478.1 GCA_012839145.1 Thermoanaerobacterales bacterium | reverse complement strand
TAGTATATTCGTCATAACTTTGTTTTTACCTTTAAAAAACCACAGCTTTATTATGGGCTTTTCACCAATCATTTCAAAAACATAAACCTTAAGTAATATCTCACTGATAGATTGATTTTGAGACCACAAGACATACCTGCTGCAAAACCCTTAAATCATAATTTAATCTTCACCTCCTATAAAAACAATAATACCTATATCATAATAACCTAAGAATAAGTTCATCCTTTTCACCGTAAAGATAATCTATGGGGGGAATTTCCAAAAGCGTATAACACCCAGGCTTTTGTTTAAGACTGGCCCTGGCTGCCGAAACCATCACCTGAGCTGTAGCTGCAGGATTAGTTACTTGCATAATAAATTCCATACGTTGATTATGTGTTCTCCCGGATACTCCTTTGCGTTCGATGTGAACTCCGTGACCCATGTCAATAAGTCGTCCTACATCATCAACACAAAAAACAACGGTCATGTCACGATTAAAGTAAGAATCCATCTTAATGGTTTCCTCGACCTTTTTAAAATCATAGCCGGGTTTCGTCTTTACATATACCAGTCGTCTGTGAATACCGTTCCCTTGGGGCATGGTAAGTGCCACCGCATCATCAACACCTTCGATTGCCTTTACTGCCACCGTATGACCCATGCTCATCCCCGGTCCGTAATTTGTATATGTCATACCCTTCGGCGCTATGGCTTCCATTAGAATCCTAGCCACCGAATTTGTGCCCGGGTCCCATCCTGCTGAAATTATTGCTACCACACCGTTTGCTTTTGCTATTGAAGTTAATTCCTGTTTAAGTTTTATAATGGACTGCCCATGGATATCAAAGGCATCTACTGTGTTTATTCCTCTTTTAAGATAATAAGGAGCTATTTGAGGTACACATCGGCTGCCAGCCGCTAAAATTGCTAAATCAACCTTGCCTAGCTCATCCACATCTGATACCACGGCAAAATCATCCCATTTGCCTCGACACCGGTGCACCCTCTCGGGTATTTCAACTATTCCTGCAACCTCCATATCCGGACTTTCAAGAACAGCCTCCATAACTTCTTTACCGACATTTCCAAAACCAACTATTGCAACTTTTATCTTTTGCACAAAACTACCCCCTCTCCTACTGCAGTTAAATATAACTGTATTAATATATAAGCAAAAATAGTGCCAATATATAATAAACAATATTAATAAATTACATAATCCTAAGAATAATTCAATCAGTTCTGGGACGATTGGATTTGCGATATTTCCTAAATATCGAGACAATTCTACAGATTCTTTAACGGATTATACTTAAGTTCATAAAAGTGAACTTTTTTATTCATAATATCCAAGACCCTAACATTGCTAAAAAATAGAAGTTCACCATAATGAACTTTCATGTTCGTTATAATGAACTTCTCCTAATGTGTACTTCTTTTTAATAAACTTATCTAATATCTGCTGAATCGTATTTTACCATTAGTGGCATCTAACTCACATCTTGCCCCCAGAGGTAGCGACGCCGTCGGAAAGCCGTGCCCAACCTCCACATTATAAACTGTAGGTATATTTAACGGTTTGATTACGTCCCTGAATACTTCTACTAAAGTGGCGTCACCTTCATGTTCCGGATTGCATTTTTCAAAACCTCCCAGAATTATTCCCTTCACCTCACTGAGTTTACCCGAGTGTTTCAATTGTTGTAATAACCTATCGACTTTATAGGTGACCTCATTTAATTCTTCAAGAAACAGTATTTTACCTTTTGTTTCTAATTCATAAGAAGTCCCAATACTGGTAGCCAAAAGGCATAAATTGCCGCCCACCAATGCTCCATTACCATAACCTTCATTTAATGTCATAATCCTTTTATTCTCTGGATTCTGAAATTCCAATTCTCTTTGCATTAACAATGTATCCATAAAGCTCTTTCGTGTATAATCATCAAATTCTGATATCATGTTTGAGCTCACCATGGGCCCATGAAAGGTTATCATATTACATATCTGATTAAAAACCAGATGCAATATGGTCACATCACTATAGCCCACAAACACCTTAGGATTGGCCCGAATTATATCTAACTCTAGTTTATCCACGATTCTGCAACTTCCATATCCGCCTCTGACACAAAATATGCCGTCTATATCTTTACTCTCAAACATTTCATTCATATCCCCGGCTCTCACATCATCGTCACCGGATAAATACCCTAAATAAGACTTGTCAACACTCCTGCCCATTATCACTTTAAATCCCAAGGATTCCACCACCTCCCGGCATCTGCTGATGTTCTCCTTGGGTATAGGTGATGCGGGAGCAACCAATCCTACAGTATCTCCCTTTTTCAAGGTCTTGGGAAAGACCATTGCTGAGTTCAAAACATTTTCCTCCTTCTATATCTTCTTGAAAACCGGGATAATTCAACGATTATCCAAATATGATGTTAGTAACGAAAACTGCAGTGATCATTCCTGCAAGATCAGCTAATAACCCAGCAGGTAAAGAATGTCTGACATTTTTTATACCAACGGAACCGAAATAAACCGCCAATATATAAAATGTAGTATCAGTAGAACCATTCATTACTGACGCCATTCTGCCGATTAATGAATCCGGACCGTATTCTGTAAATAATGAATTCATTATACCGCTGGCACCGCCTCCTGATAGGGGCCTCATTATTGCCATCGGTAAAACCTCAGAAGGCATACCTATTAGGTTTGTAACAGGAGCCGCAAATTTTGCAAAATAATCCATGGCACCTGAAGCTCTGAAAATTCCTATTGAAACCAACATAGCCGTTAAAAAGGGAATGATTCTAACTGCAGTGGTAAAACCCTCTTTTGCCCCTTCAGTGAAAGATTCATAAACCTTAACTTTTTTTGTCATACCATATAGGGGGATAAGCAAAATAATGACAGGAATGGCATACAATGATATCTGATCAAGGATATATTTAAACATCACATTACCTCCTGAAAATTGTATTTGAAAAAATCAAGCTTGAATATCTTTATGGATTTTCATTTTGGGCTTTGAAGCTTTAAACGCAGGTAGTTTAGCCAAAGCTTTAACGGCAATTATTGCAACTATCGTGGAGGCAGTAGTGGCAATAATTGCTGCCCCGATGATTTCCGCAGGATTTGCCGAATCAGCAGCTGCCCTGTATGCTATTATAGTAGCTGGAATTAGCGTCACTGAAGATGTATTGATAGCAAGAAAAGTGCACATGGCATCGGTTGCCGTTTCTTCATCGGCATTAAGAGATTGTAATTCTTTCATGGCTTTTAACCCGAAAGGTGTAGCCGCATCACCCAATCCAAAAACATTAGCCGAAATGTTCATAAGGATAGCACCCATAGCAGGATGATCCCCGGGCACATCGGGAAAAAGTCTTGTCATAACAGGTTTTAACGCTATGCTTAACTTTTTAACCAGACCTGCATCCTC
>DUNY01000464.1 GCA_012839145.1 Thermoanaerobacterales bacterium | reverse complement strand
TTACCGCTTATCATCTGAGAAATACCCACTAATATCATCTTTGAGATCCAAAAAGTCTTTTGAGCTCCAAACTTAAGGCTCTTACTTAAGGAGTTCTTGACAACGACGGTTTTGATGCCAATAATCCCTCGTTGGGTCTCTGGTTCGACCGCCGTATCCACAATATATTTTATATAATTCCCGTCTCTAAGTACCGTAACAGCGATTTTCTCATTTGGTTTCTTACTTATTAGGTCTACCACTTCATCCCAAGAATCAACTCTCTGATTGTCTATTGCATAAATATGGTCATTGCTCCGAATTCCAGCACGTTGTGCCGGCTCACCGGGAATAACAGTTACTTGCGTTGTGGCAATTCCTGAAGAAAAACTTATAATTGCCAATAACAGTATAGCCAATATAAAGTTCATCACTGGGCCTGCCAACACAACCCCCAGACGAGTAAGGGCTGGTTTATTATTAAAAGCCCTGGGATTGCTTGTTTTTGAGTCTTCACCTTCCATTTTCACATAACCACCAAAAGGGAGTATGCGAATAGAATAATCAGTCTCTTTTGATTTTATGCTGAGTATTTGAGGTCCGAAACCCAAACTAAATTCATTAACCTTTATATCAGATATTTTGGCAAAGACAAAATGACCAAGTTCATGAAAAAATACCAGCATTCCAAAAACAATAACTGATGGTACCAAAGTTTGCAACGCTTTCACCTTCCGCAAGTCATAGTTTTTTTGTGTTTTTATATAGTGGAGGTATTATTCCCGAATGTATCAAAGCTCTAACCACAACAACTACTAATGGTCCAACGAATAATCCCTTCCATCCGAACAGTTTTATCCCAAGATAGATGGAAATTAAAGTCAGCAATGGATCTATACCTAGATTTTGACCTATAACTTTAGCTTGCAGCATTTGCCTGCTTCCAATAATTATAACATATAATACTAACAAGCCTATGGCAATATTTACATTGCCGACAATAAACAAATAAATTATCCACGGTAAAAATATTAAACTGGGACCAAACAGTGGCATAATATCCAAAAGACCGCAAATTATGCCTAAAGTTAGAGCATAATCAACTCTTAATGTATATAAACCTATAACAGTAATGATGGTAGAGACGATAACTAAAATTATTTGTGCCTTTATCAATCTGAAGAAAGAAAATACGAGTTCCAGCTGAACTGATTTTAACTTTTCCTGTAATTTGTCAGGGAATATGCTTCTTACAGCTTCAATAATCTTATCTTTGTCTTTTGTCAAAAAATAACTGAATAAAAATATAAATATTATTATGACAAAAATATTAATAAACAAATTCGGGACCATCCCTATTTTGTTAACCAAAAAAGTATAAAAACTTGATACAGACCCTGTGATAGTAGATAGTATTTGATTCAAGTTTGCTTTTAGATATAATAATACATCTTCGGGAAGTTTATCAAAAACACTTATAAAAAATGAGTAAGCTTCATCAAGAAGCGCATTGAAGTATTTGCGTTGAGTAGGTAAAAAATTAATAAGCCTTGCAAGTTCAAAAGTAAAGCGTGCTACTATCAGCAAAGAAATATAGCCCAATATGCAAAATATTGCAGCTAGAACCACTGCAGTTATAACACCTCTGTCAAATCCTATTTTCTTTTCAAGAAAACTCACTATTGGATCAATTAAAATAGCTATAATTATTGCAATAACCATTGGTAGTAAATGTTTCAAAGATAGGACAATGAAAATTGAGGTGAGTATTATGGCAGCAATCAACAAAACTATTGGAGCGTAAGTGGTTTTAATCTTCATAGAAGATCACCTTTTTAAAGTAATATTTTTAAATAAATATATGCCATAGGAAAAGAGAAAAGAGCGCTGTCGAGTCTATCCAAAATTCCGCCGTGACCGGGAATGATGTTTGAATAATCCTTAATCTTACAATATCGTTTAATTAATGAAGCTGATAAATCGCCGACTTGACAAACAAAGCCAACTAAAATGCCCAACATAATAGCATGTATAGTTTCTATTTCCGGCAACAAGTATGTTGCAAATACAACACTCGCCACTACACTGGATAAAACACCGCCTAAACTTCCTTCTAAAGTTTTTTTTGGGCTGATGTTTGGAGCTAAGGGTTTTTTTCCGAAAATAATGCCGATAAAAAAAGCCCCGGTATCACATGCCCAAGTAATGATAAATATCCACCAGGTTATATTTATACCGTTTGAGAGATTTCTGACCAAAACTACACATATAAACAAAAGAGAAGGATATATGAAGGAAAATATGCTAAAAACAGCATCATTAAGATTTGTTCGATTATTATCTATTATACTGTTTAAAAACACCAACATGAGCATTAGTATTATAAAAAAATAAACCACAATAAAATCAAATTCATAAAAAAAATTTACAAAATATAACAGTACAACACTAAAAAACGAACTTAGCAAGAAGTTTGTTCTGATATTGATTTTTTTAAAAGCATTGCAAAGCTCATATATGGCATATATATTTAAAAAAGATATGCCTAAATAAAATATCCAACCACCGGTATTTATAATATACCCTAGTAGTATTATACCGACAACAGCACTTATAATTCTTGTAAGCATGAATTCACCCGCTTTATTTTTTTAGGCCTCCATATCTTCGCTCTCGTTTTTGGTAATCGTAAACTGCTTGTAATAAATCTTCTGATTTAAAATCCGGCCAATATACTTCTGTAAACCACAGTTCCGTATAGGCGATTTGCCAGAGTAAAAAATTACTTATTCTCAGCTCCCCACTGGGCCTTATTAGCAGGTCCGGATCCGGTAGATCTCGAGTATATAAAAACTCTTCAAATGCGAACTGATCAATTTCTTCGATGTTTAATTTGCCTTCCAAAACATCTCTGCACATTTTTTTACAAGCTAGTATTATTTCTCTACGTGCACCGTAGTTCAATACAATATTCAATATCAGACCTGAATTATTTTGTGTTTGTCGTATGCTTTTCTTTATCTGAGCTACAATTCTATAAGGTAATTCGTGCCAATCTCCTGACATCATGATTTTGATATTATTTTTATGTAGAGTGTCGACTTCCTTTTTTAAATAATACAGCAAAAGGTTCATTATTGAATTTACTTCCTGAGCCGGCCTTTTCCAGTTCTCGGAGGAAAATGCAAATACACTGAGAGCCTGAATATTTAATTTAGAACAAGTGCTTACTATATCTCTAAGGGCTTCTGCTCCCGCCCAGTGTCCCGCAATTCGTGGGAGGCCTTTTCTCTTTGCCCATCGTCCGTTACCATCCATTATAATAGCGACATGTTTAGGAATTTTTTGCATGTCTATTTTTTCTATCATGAGCTTTGCGTTTTCCACAGGCTTCCTCCTTCCTTTATGTCTTACATAAAAACCCCCTTCAACGAGGGGGGTTTACTTATGCCAACAGCCCCGACAGGATAGCCTTAAAATCAACATTTTTTTTCTGGAAAAAATGCAACTACCAATGTTACGCTTTTTTTCTCAGTTGAGTTTGAGTCACACCGCACAATTCTGGCTATATTATAATTGTCAGTGGTTTTAATTGGTTTAGTATATCTTATTTTAGTGGAGATTCCTTTTTTTGAAAGTGTTTTAATGGCTTTATCTAAAGGAAAACTGATTAATTTAAGTTCACCAACTACTATAAGCTATACCTCCATTATATCTTTTTCTTTATTATCCAGGATTTTATCGGTTTCGTCTATGTATTTATCTGTTATTTTCTGAATTTCATCCTGTGAACGTTTTAAATCATCTTCAGAAATTTCGCGGTTTTTTTCCATCTTCTTTAAATTATCATTGTATTCTCTTCGAATATTTCTGATGGAAATTTTGGCTTCTTCAGTTTTTTTCTTGACCAATTTTACCAGTTCCTGCCGTCTTTCCGACGTTAACTCAGGTAGTATCAATCTGATAACCTTACCATCATTGTTCGGAGTAAGATGAAGATCTGACTTTAATATAGCTTTTTCTATAACTCCCAACATTTTTAAGTCCCACGGTTGTATAAGGATCATTTTTGGCTCTGGAACACTGACTGAGGCAACTTGATTTATCGGAGTGGGCGAACCATAATAATCTACATATACTTTATCAAGAAGTGCAGTCGAAGCTCTTCCCGCTCTTATAGTAGCAAACTCTGACTTAAGATTGGCTAATACTTTGTTCATGCGATCTTCAATCACATTAAAAATCTTTTTGTCCAAATCTAATCAACTCCCCCTTACTAATGTACCTATATTTTCACCTAGTATTACCCTTCTTATATTACCAGGTGTAGTGATACTAAAAACAATAATTGGGATATCGTTGTCCATACATAATGAAGTTGCCGTAGAGTCCATCACCCCTAAACCTCTATTTAATACATCGATATAATCTAGTGTATCAAATTTTTGAGCTGTTGTATTTATCACAGGGTCAGAATCATAAACCCCATCCACTTTTTTGGCCAATAATATTACTTCTGCTTCTATCTCTGCTGCTCTTAATGCAGCGGTAGTATCCGTAGAAAAGAACGGGTTTCCGGTACCGGCAGCAAAAATAACAGCTCGGCCTTTTTCAAGATGTCTAATGGCCTTTCTTCTGATATACGGTTCTGCCACCTCTCTCATTTCGATAGCAGTCTGGACCCGAGTTTGAACACCTCTGTTTTCTAAAACGTCTTGTAGGGCAAGGGCATTAATCACAGTAGCCAACATCCCCATGTAATCGGCAGTTGCTCTATCCATCTGTTTTGAATTTCTACCTCTCCATATATTCCCACCACCTACAACAATAGCTACTTCAATACCAAGATTATGGATTTCTTTAATCTGGTCAGCTATGGAGTTTAAAATATCTTGATCGATACCAAAACCTTTATCCCCTGATAATGCTTCGCCGCTGATTTTTAAAACTACTCTTTTATAAGCTGGTTTTTGCATCCACAACCCTCTCTTTGCTAAAGGAATTCGATATTTTGTTATAAAATCCTCTTTTTTTTAAAAAAGAGACACTAATAATGGTGTCTCTTTTATATCGGTTTAATCTTGAGGGTTATTGTCTTTCATAACCTCTCCTCGTTCAAATCTTGCAAAACGACTGACAGTAATGTTTTCACCGATTATGGCTATTTTTTCCATTATTAGCTGTGAAACACTCTTGTCTGTGTCTTTAATAAAAGGCTGTTCAAGAAGACAGTTCTCTTCATAATATTTTTCAATTCGGCCGTCCACGATCTTCTCTACTATTTTTTCGGGCTTACCTTCATTTATAGCTTGGGCTTTAAGAATTTCTCTTTCTTTTTCTATCACTTCTGAAGGAACATTATCTCTTGATAAGTATTTTGGATTTGATGCAGCTACTTGCATGGCAATGTCTTTTGCAAAGCTTCTAAACTCCTCATTACGAGCCACAAAATCCGTTTCACAATTAACCTCTACCAAAACGCCAATTCGACCGTTGCCATGTATGTATGATTCTATAATCCCTTCGGATGCCGAGCGACTTTGTTTCTTTGCCGCTTTGGCTAATCCTTTTTCCCGTAGTGCGATTATGGCTTTTTCCATATCCCCGTTCGTTTCAATTAGTGCTTTTTTACAATCCATTATACCTGCACCGGTTTTTCCTCGGAGTTCTTTAACTTGCTCCGGAGTAATCACGACTATTACCTCCCTGTTTTTGAAATAAAAGGTAAGGGTAGTATAGCCCCCTTACCTTAAATTATACTATTCAGCTTCCATTTGTTCCCCTTGTCTACCCTCAATTACAGCATCAGCCATTTTTTCGGTTAATAACTTGACCGCTCTAATGGCATCGTCATTTCCGGGTATAATATAATCTACTTCATCAGGATCACAATTTGTATCCACGATTGCTATTATTGGAATTTGCAGCTTTCTAGCTTCTTGAATGGCTATCCTTTCTTTCCTTGGATCCACAATGAATATTGCCTGTGGAAGCTCTGTCATATCTTTTATGCCACCCAGGTTTTTTTCCAAGCGATCTTTCTCACGCCGTAAATTCAATACCTCTTTCTTGGGTAAAACCTCAAAAAGACCTTCTTCCTCCATTTTTTCTAGTTTATGAAGCCTGTCTATCCTTTTTCTTATAGTTTTAAAATTTGTAAGCATACCACCAAGCCAGCGCTGATTGACATAGTACATGCCGCATCTTTCAGCTTCCTCTTGAATAGATTCTTGGGCTTGCTTTTTTGTCCCGACAAAAAGTATATAGCCGCCTTCTGCTGATATATTTTTTACAAACTCGTAGGCATCTTCAATTTTTTTAACAGTTTTTTGAAGGTCAATAATGTAAATCCCATTTCTTTCGGTAAATATATACCCCTTCATCTTAGGATTCCATCTTCTTGTCTGATGGCCGAAATGTACACCAGCTTCCAGTAACTGTTTCATTGAAACTATTGACATTTTTTCACCTCCTGGTTTTGTAACCTCCGCCGATTTCATTTATCAAAGATACCATAACGGCACCGTCTTTGAAATCCACCAGCGTGTGTATTTTATCGTTTGATAGTATACCACAAAAATCACATAGGTGCAAGAACTTTAAACATTTGTTTAATAATATTTTTTTAAAACAAGTTTATTGCTTTTTATTTTGCAAAATTAGTTTTATTAAAGCCGCTACAGGTACCGCCAAAACGAGTCCTGCTAATCCAAAGAATGTTCCGCCAATCAAAAGCGAAAAAATTACAGTCACAGGATGAATACCTACATGCTCTCCGACAATATGGGGAGATATTATCCCGCTTTCTAATTGATGAATTATAAACATCGATGTTATTATCCAGAGTATTTTATTAGGATATCTTAGTATAGCTATGGAAATAGCGGGCAACACTCCAAAAACTGGTCCAAAATATGGTATTATATTGGTAATACCAGCTATGGCTCCAATGAGAAAAGCAAAATCAACCCCTAGGATTATCATTGACAGCGTTGTTAATAAACCGATAATTAAACTGACTATCAATTGGCTTCTAATATATCGTCCCAAGGTCTTGCCGAATTTTTCAAACCATCGTATCACTATTTTTCTATAAGGCATAGGTATGTAAAATATCATATTTTCTTTTATCCTCTCAAAGTCTTTTAAAAAGTAAAATCCTAAAATGGGCCCCAATATTATACTAAAAATGTTAGAAAAAACACCTATAATTACATCGGCAATTTTTTGCAAAGAATATAATAATAACCCTTCCAATCTATTAATATTCCTGTCAACAATTTCCTGAAGGCTGAGCGGTAATGATGCCAAGTAATGTTTTTTTAGTTCAGCAAGAATTTTCTGGGTTTCACTGGTGTAAAAAGGTATTGTATCAATTAAATTGTTCAATTCCAGAATTATAACCGGAATTATATATACAAGAGCAATAATGATTGAACCTATTAACACGAAATATATTATTGCTACAGCAGCGGCTCTGCTGATTTTTTTTTGCATTAATATTTCTACTAGAGGGTTTAAAAGATATGTGATAAAGATCGCAAAAATAAAAGGTAATATTACTACAGTTATCTTTTCTTTATTATAAAAAATAAAAATCAGCGCTGATAATATAAAAGCAAACAAAAAAAGCCGGTATAAAAAAATCCGGTTTGTAAATATTTTAATGATTTTTTCACCTCTTTTAACCACCAATAGTAAGCTGATTGTTTTCTTTACCATAAGGCAGCAGCGTGCCATCATCGCAAACTTCATAAATCACAATTTTATCCTTCTGAATTAAAAACTCTACAAAGCATTCCCAACAATAATACTGGCTGCTTCCCACCTTGCCTACGGTAGTTTTTTGGCACAATGGGCATACTACCAATGTCCTCACCTCTGATCTCACCGCTTATCGCAAACACAGTATAATAATAAATAATCTCTTTATGATTTTTCCCAAAAAGTAATAAAAAAATACGCATAAAGCGTATTTATTCCAAATCACATCTTTGTTTTATTATGCCACCGCCAACGACAATATCATTTTTGTAAAAAACTACTGCCTGGCCTGGCGTAACAGCCTTTTGAGGTTTCTCGAAGATTATTTTTACCGTATCATCATCAATAGGTATAATCTCAGCGGGTTTCTCGTGAAAATTATATCTTATTTTTGCATTTACCTTGAGTTTTTCGCGGAGCTTATTTATAGCCACCCAATTCATACGATGAGCTAAAAACTCGTTCACATAAAGGTATTTTTCCTCTCCTAGAATTACGGCGTTATTTTTAACATCAATATTTATTACATAAAGGGGTTTACCGGCAGAAATTCCTAGACCCCTTCTTTGGCCTATAGTATAGAAGGGAATGCCTTTGTGTTTACCTACTACATTTCCTTTTATATCGACAAAGGGGCCTTCTTTAATCTTATTAGGAGCTTTTTTAGATATAAATTCACGGTAGTTAGTGCTTACGAAGCAGATTTCTTGGCTATCGGGTTTGTCGGCTATAGATAACTCTAGCTCTTCAGCTATATGTCGTATTTCCTTTTTTGTATAATAACCCAGCGGAAAAAGAATATGTTCCAATTGAAACTGAGTTAGGTTGTATAGGGCATAGGATTGATCTTTATCGTTGTCAACGGATTTTTTTAAAACATATCTTCCGGTTGTAATGTCATGTTCCACCTTGGCATAATGCCCTGTCGCTAAGTAAAAAGCATCAATTTCCAGAGCTTTTCTTAACAATTCTTCAAACTTTAAATATTTATTACAAGCAATGCACGGATTGGGTGTTTTACCAAAGAGATACTCTTTCACAAAATAATCTATAACTTTTTCATTAAAATAGTCTTTTAAATTTACCACATAATAAGGTATACCTATTTTATCAGCTACACGTCGTGCATCGTATACCGCTCCAATAGAGCAGCAACCACCTTCTTTAAGCTGTGTTTCATAGGGTACATCTTGCCAAATTTGCATGGTCATTCCGACTACATCATACCCCTGCTTTTTCAACAAGTATGCACATACGGAACTGTCCACTCCCCCGCTCATTGCCACTACAACCTTATTTTTATCCAACATTAATCCCTACTTTTTTTATAATCATTTATTGCTTCATGAAGCGCATCTGCAGCAAGATTTGAACAGTGCATTTTTACAGGAGGTAGTCCTCCAAGAGCTTCAGCAACTAGCTTATTATTTACTTTTAATGCCTCATCAAGGGATTTGCCTTTAACCATCTCAGTTACCATACTGCTGGTGGCGATGGCAGCACCGCATCCGAAAGTTTTGAATTTTATATCTTCAATGGTGTTATCCTTTACTTTTATAAATATTTTCATTATATCACCACAAACTGGGTTTCCAACTGTTCCAACTCCGTCAGCATCCGGAATTTCTCCCACATTGCGCGGGTTTGAAAAATGATCCATAACCTTCTCATTATACATTTTTGGGTTGCTCCTTTCTTTCAGCAAAAAGAGGTGACATTTCTCTTAACTTATTTACTATGCATGGTAAGACTTCAAGTACATAGTCCACATCTTGCTCACTATTCTCCCTACCGAGTGTCAAACGCAGGGAGCCATGAGCTATCTCATGAGGTAATCCTATAGCCAAAAGGACATGGGAAGGGTCAAGAGAACCTGATGTGCAAGCTGATCCACTGGAGGCACAAATGCCTTTCATATCCAAGTTTAGCAGCATAGCTTCGCCCTCAATAAATTCAAAAGATATATTGATATTGTGAGGCAGTCTCAATGTTGGATGACCGTTTAATCGAGTATAAGGTATGGTTTCCATTATACCTTTTATTAATTTATTTCTAAGGGTAATAAGCTTATCATACTGCTGTTCTTGTTCGAATTTTGCCAACTCAGCGGCTTTACCAAATCCAACGATTCCCGGAATATTTTCCGTACCTGCTCTACGACTACTTTCCTGAGCTCCTCCTGTCATAAACGGTGCAATCTTGACGCCCTTTCTGATGTATAAGGCCCCCACACCCTTAGGACCATAGATCTTATGTGATGACATGCTCAAAAGATCCACATCCATATCCTTTACATTTACCGGAATTTTTCCCACTGTTTGAACAGCATCAGTATGAAAAACACTGTTAGGGCTTTTATGCCTTATGGCCTTAACAATTTCTTTTATGGGCTGAATTGTTCCAATTTCATTGTTGGCATGCATAATAGATACCATTATCGTCTCATCGGTGATTGAGCTAATAATATGCTTGACATCAACCAATCCATATTCATCCACAGGTAAAAATGTGATTTTAAAACCTTGCTTTTCCATATCCTGACAAGTATGCAAAATAGCCTGGTGCTCGATAGATGAAGTGATAATGTGTTTACCCTTATTCATATTGGCATATGCAATTCCCTTTAAAGCCCAGTTGTCAGCTTCCGTTCCTCCGGAAGTGAAATAAATTTCCTTCGGATCTGCCCCTATCAAATTAGCTACCTTTTCCCTACTGTCTTCAAGGGCTTTCTTGGCTTCCCTGCCATAAGAATAGATTGTAGATGCATTCCCAAACTTTTCAGTGAAATAGGGTAGCATTGCATCCAAAACTTCAGACCTCATTGGTGTAGTACCTGCATTATCCATGTATATTTTCTTCAAGGTTCCATCTCCCTCGTATACTATGTTTAGGCCCACATTTTAAGTGGTCCAAACATAGTTATTTTTATAATAGTGTATATAATATCTTGAAACATTACTTGTGTTTCCTAGATTCATCATACATGTTTTGAAGGGTAATCGAATCAATAGTTTCAATTATGCTGTCTCTTATTTTTTCCCATACTATGCGTGTTATGCAATCTTGATATTTCATGCATTCTACGGCATCTTTTTCTAATACACAGTCCACAAGACCAATAGGTCCTTCTAGAGCTCTCAGTATATCACCTACAGTGATTTCAGAGGGCTTTCGTGCAAGAATGTATCCTCCATAGGCACCCCTAACACTTTGGACAAGACCTGACTTCCTCAAAATAGCCATTAGTTGTTCCAAATAATGCTCAGATATATCCTGTCTCTTTGCAATGTTGTTTAAGGAAATAGGCTCACTTCCGTTATTTACAGTAAGATCAAACATGGCTTTTAAACCGTATCGGCCTTTAGTTGACAATCTCAATTTGCTTCTCTCCTAATCCCTATCATTTTGGTCGGATTTATGATTATAATATACTTTGGAAACAGAAATATGTCAAGCATTATTTTGTGTTTTGGCTTTAACAAAGGATTTAAATTTTAATATCTATATGGTGTCTAGACTTTTTCATTGCTTGTTCTTTTTGTTCTTTTCGCTTTTTACTATGCTTTTTGCTTCGGTTATCGCTTCTTGATTTTCCCTGATCTTTTTCGATCTTTACTTCTTCAGCTTTGGCGCGTTTATTTACTTTTTGTTTGGATGTTTGCAGCTGCTCTTGAAAACCTACAGCAAGTATACTTTTTTGGGTATCATCATTCTCTTTCAATGAATGTTGGATTTTTGAAACTTCAGTGGTTTTTGGCATCATTATTTGAAGGTCAACAGGTCTAACAGTCATAAAAACAACACCTAGCCTTCATACGGACCAAATTTTATTTGGCCTTCATAGTTATAAAAAGTAACATGTTTTATTTTATCCCTTACTTTTAAACTGGCATTGCCAATTATGATATTAACACCGGAATAGCACACATTAGAAGCAGAGATACTAGCTCTGCTTGAATGTGAAATCATTAAATCAAGCTTTTCTTTTTCTTCAAT
>DUNY01000472.1 GCA_012839145.1 Thermoanaerobacterales bacterium | reverse complement strand
GTTTTTGACACTCGGGAAAACTTACATATTGTAAGCCAAGCCTATGATTCGGTTTTTGCTACATCCTATACCCACATGAAAAGCAAATATAGACTGGACCGGAAAAAACATTTTTATCTTGCAAATATAATCATATGTATTTATCTGGCTGAGATTGATAAGGAAAGCCATATTCGGGTGAGATGGGAAGAAGAAGGGGTAAGCTACTATAAGCTGGAGGAACTGGTGACAAAAGTGCTCGAGTCCTGGAAGGCAAGGCTTGATGAAGAAAATAACTTTGCAGAAGACTGGAGTATTGCCATCGATGAAATATATGAGATCTGGAATGACGATTTTTCCATGTATAAGGAATCCAAAAGCGGTCAGATCGATGTGCAAAGGAATAAAAACACTCGCTTGGGTTTTATATATGAAGCCATGAGGCCCCTAGCCGATCAGAAACTTATCATAAACAATGTGCGGGAGCTCAGGATAATACCCAAGGTTGAGTTATACGAGAGATTGGACTTTTTATATCATGACCAGAACCGGTATTGGGAGATAATGGACCTTATTCAAGAAACTAGGGAGGGGGAGAGTCATGCCGAGGATTACCCGGATCAGAATAACGGGCTGTAAATACGATGGATTTAGGAAATACCATGAAGACTCGGTATATGATCTGACAAGAGATAGGGAGCCGGACCACACATTGTTTACCCTAAAGAACCAGGGCGGTAAAGGCGTATTTATGCAGCTGCTGTCTCAAATCGCCATACCTGAAACCAAGTGGGGCAAGCAGGGCGGAAATAAGCTTATCGGTATGTTCTATGATCACAAGAATAGATTTAGGCCATATACCTTTCATATACTGATTGAATGGAAACTGGATACAACACCGGAAAAGTGGCTGATTACCGGCATGTGTATAACTGCCGTAAAGCGAAATTATAGTGATGAGGAAGAGACCGAAGAGCAGGCAGGGCTTAACTACTTCTTATATACCTACGAACATGATGATAAGGGCGTTTTCTCTTTAGAAAACATCCCTGTCTATGACAGCCAAACTAAGAAGGTTATAGAATATGATGAATTTGAGCAATTTATCAATGAATATCAAAGATATTTTGTAAAATACTCCCGAAGTTCTGTGCGGCGGTTGGACTCGGATTACTATAATTATCTAAAAAGCCGGGGCATATATCGTTCAGAGTGGGAAATATTAAAGCTAATCAATAAACATGAAGGCGGAGTGGGAAATTATTTTTCAAGAGCTGCTGATAATAAGGCAGTATTCGATAGATTTGTAATTCCCGCCATATCCCAGAATATGAAAAACTATTCCGAAGGGGAACAAGACAGTTTAAAGGGAATATTTAAAAGCAATTTGAGTATTACCAAAAACCTGCCAGTGCTTATAGAAAGAGAGCAGGACTATAAAAATCTGTTAACATATATAGAACCTTTGATTCAATCGACGGAAATAGGTCTGAGGTGGCAACAGATTTTAAACCGATGTATTGAAGAAGGAAACAATTTATATGCCAGTTTAAACAACAGACTAAATGCTATTGACAAGCGCATCTTGACATGGCAACAAGAAAGAGATAAAACCAAAGCAAAAATAATGGAACTGGAATATGAAAAGGATAACTTGGAATATGCCCGGGATCATCGAAGACTTAAACAATTGGATACCCGAAAGTTGGAACTGGACGACTCGGTTCGGGCTTTTGAAGATAAAATTGAAGAAATGGAAATTGATAAGAAACGCTGTGAGATAAGCTACTGGCTAATAAAAATAAAAGAACTGGAAGATGAGAAACAGACCAATCTGAAAAAGAGAGAGCAATTAATACAAGATCTTGGTCTAAAAGATGTTCAAGAAGAAATGCAGGCACTTAAATATAATATCCGGAATAAATGGGAACATACCCAAAAACACTGGGCCCAAATCAGTAAGGATCACATATCCTACACAGCTTATCTTGACAGTAAAATCAGCGAATTGGAAAGGGACAAGCAAAAAGAGGATAAGGCAGAGCTAGATAATAGGCTCACAATAACCGAGTTTGAAAGAGACAGGCAGAATCTTGAAAACCAACAGGAAAAACTATCCAGGATATTTGCTCCCTTGAGGATGGCCTTACCTGAGATGCTTTTAGAAGAATTGCAAGAACAAGATAGCACAGAAAAGGCTGATATAGTTCATCTTGCGGAAAACATAGAAGATATTAAAAAAGGGATAAATGACAGCAAAATAGATCGAAAAGGTAAAGAAAGAGATATAGAGCATAAGAAATCAGAGATAAAAAAATTGCAAGCAGGATATAATACGGCAAAAGCTGAGGAGGATTCTTTAAAATTCCGGATTTGTAATGAGCTAAATCTTGATGTGCACAATGAAACCTACCGGGAAAGCTGGCTTGACAATCGGCATTATGATTTAAAAAAATTAATCCTAGAAAAGGATCTAAAGCTTGACCAAATGAAACAGGATTTATGGGAAAATAATATAGATAAAAGCTTAAATCAAGAAGACTACTGGGTTCCCAATAAAGATGTATTATCAATAAAAGATAGAATTAAGGGACTTGGAATCGAAGTCCAGCTGGGCACAGAGTTTTTAGGTTACTTAGATGAGGAAGAAAAGGTACGCCTTGTAAAAGAATTCCCGTCTATAATACATGGAGTTGTAATAGGCAGCATGGGGGATTGGGAACTTTTTAAAGAAAATCTGCAAGAAGACATATTTTTGCGTTCATCAGTTCCCATATACGTCCGTTCAGCTATGGGAGAGAAGGAGGAATATGCCTTTCAAATTTTTGCTGGAGATGAGCTGCAATTGGTGTTAGATCCACCTACATATATCAAATGGAGAACCAAAATTATCGACAAGGATAGAAAAATAAGTGAGGGAATAACTGTTATATCCCAAAGAATTGAGAATTTGGAAAGATTGTTGAAGGATATAGAGCACCAGTTAGACAAAGAACCATCTGAAACAATTTTGGTAAAGTTGAACGAGAATGAGGGAGAACTGGAAAAATTAAAACTGGAAAATATCAAGCTAGAAGAAACTATTGCTAATTTGGAAGAAAAACTAAGTAAACATATTCATAAATTAGATACACTTAAAAAACAAAATCATGATACAAACCAAAATATAAATATACTAGCTCAGTTTGTTGAACAACTACAACAGCTCAAGTCAAGAGAAGTTGAAATCCTAGAAGCAAGGGAAAACCTAAAAGCCATCAAACTTCGAAAAGGCCATATTGAGGAAAACATATATCACTGTAGGGAATTAAAGGATAAGGATACCGAAAGCTTTACAATCTGGGAGCTACAGGCAAAAGATATACTAAAAGATATAAGGGCAATTATCAGTGATGCAAACATGGTAAAAGGCCATGCAAAACCCGACCCTGTGGAAAGTGCTAAGCAGCCCATATATGCACTGATTGATGAGGATTTTGCATTAGATATTTCCAGCTGGGACAACTTGTCCAAAGATATGGAACAACGCAACAATCAAATAAGCTTGATAAATAAGGAGATCGAACATATTGAGGAAAAACTGACAAATGCCGAAAACAATCTCCGAAATATTGACAGGGATTGGGAGCAATACGAGATTATTGAAGGAACCAAAGATAGCCTAACTATAAAAAAGGAGTTTATTACAGTTGGACTGAAAAAGACCGCAGAAGTCCTTAAACAGATATCGATGGAGCGGGTGGCAGTTTTAACTAAGATAGATGAAACAAAGCAGAGACTGAAAAGAATTGAACGGAAAATAAAAGAGGAGTATGGCAAAGGAGCCTTGATTTGGGCTGATATGAATTTGGATGAAAAGGAATACTTGATTAAAAAAGGTCTAAAGGATAGCAGGGAGTATCTTAATATTGCCGAAAGTGTCATTGTAGAGTGTCAAGGTGATAAGGCAAATATCAAAGATATCATATCAGATATAAGAATCTATCAAGAATTGGACTTTAATAAAGGAAAAATCAGTGAAGATCTAATGACTAAGATTAAAGAAAACCCACGCCAAGAGCTGGATTTTTGGATTAATAAATTTGACCGGTCGAAAAAGCAATTGAATTTACACCATCGACAAGTCTGTAAAGACATTGAGGAATTTACAGCATTGGTAAGGGAAAAGGCCCAAGACGATATATTAAAAAATCGGATACTTGCCAGCTTGGGAGAGATAAAACCCGATAGATATAGCAGTAATTTGGTTTCATTTAACAGTATGAAGAACCATTTTCAAAAGGAGATAAACAGCATTTCTTCGGATAAGGCCAAGGCTGAGGAAATCCGAAATACTTGGGCCGAAAGAGCCGCAAGACATGCCATAGCCATGGTCGAATCTTTAAAGGAAATGGTATCAGGTATGAATTATGTCAATGAAAACGGATATGTTTTTCCACTACTGAAACTAAGGGGTGAAGAGCTCCTACCCAAAGATGAACAGGATGTTTTCTACACATTGAGGGATTATTTTGTGGAATCTATAGGGGCCATCATACAG
>DUNY01000257.1 GCA_012839145.1 Thermoanaerobacterales bacterium | reverse complement strand
TTCAACCCTAAAGTATTTGATACTTCCAAAGTAAGACAGTATCGTGATAGAAGCGATGCCGGAGTGAGATTTGAGCTTGCATCGTACGATGGTAATTCCAATAGTCAGGGAAGAACCCCACTTTCCACCCAATATGTTATGAGTGCTAAGTTTTACGTAGGGAAAGACTCATCTTTCATTGATTATTTAAACAGTCACATGGAATTTACTTTAGAGTATGACGGGACCAAAGCGAATTTAAGAAGAATTACCGATGTTGCCCTTTATCGCTACGATGAAGCAAGCAGTGATTGGCAAAAGCTTTATGCAAGATATAACAGCTATGATATCGTCATACGAACTACTATTAATCGAGTAGGAACATACGGAATATTTGGGGCCAGGAGGTAGTAACATGAAAAGATTTATAATTTGTATAATGCTGTTAGCTGTAATGTTCGTGACGGTATTGCCATATGATAAAGAATTGGAAGCTTTGGCCTATCCAATACTTGAAGGGTATATAAAAAGTTTAAACATAAATGAATTCCGGATTGAAGTGGAAGAGTATGGGGGAAATGTAAGGCGATTGAACATAACTCCCGGTACGGTACTCTTAATCGATGAAACTCCCGCCAAATTAGGTGATTTTAAGGTTGGTATGGAAATATATGGCCAGTACTACAGGGACACCTTGACTCGTATGGAAAGTTGGTCTACGGAAAATCCGGGATATATCCCTCCAGGAGGCAAGGTTCGTTCAGGTATTATAAAAAATATTGACAGAAATCAACTGATTTTACAGCTTACTACCGGTAAGGAGGAAACCTACTTTACAAGTCCCGCTACAATTGTACTAAAAAGCGGGGCAAATGTACCCCTTAGCACCTTATACGAAGGGGATAGGGTCCAGCTTTATTTTGATGAGAAAGATACTACCATTGTCAGCAGGATAAATATTGAAGGGGATTCTGTAAAGATTAAAGGCTTATATAAAGGAAATCTTGACACCCAAAACCTTATAGACAACACCATCTTGTTAAAAAATGTGGAAGTTTTTCAAAACGGGGCTTGGCGCCAGTTAAAAAGCATCCTCCAAATAGACTATACCCGGGATGTTCCTATTTATTACAGTGGGCAGAGGCTTCCCGCCAATAATTTAAAATATTACCACGGTAAGACTGTGTACATTGCGGTAAAGGACTTTTTTGGTAAAGACATTACGGAACAAATGGTCATAAAGAGCCTGTATGAGACCATTTTTAGCGATAAAATAGAAGAAGTCAATTTTTATGCATCTGCATTTGAACTAAAAAACAAGCGAAACGTCGATTTTAGCGAAGGAACTATTTTTGTCAAAAATAATCGACTTGTTGACGGCTCAGCGCTGACACCCGGGCAAGATGCCTTTGTGGTGGCAGATGGTAGGGGAGCTAAAGCACTTGCCAGTGTGGTATATATCTACAATCAGGATATGAACAATTCCAATAAAGGTCAGTATTACCTGTATTCCGGCAAATTGGACATGGTTGTGGAAAACAAAGTTGTATTTACTGACTTTTTCATTCAAAACCAAAATGAATGGGAATCCTTTGATGATGAAAAAGAGTTCTATTACGATAACGATACTTTTATTTTTGATTTAGAAGAGATGGAACAAATAACTCCCGAGCAGTTTATCACTGAACACTATGCCGTAGATGAGGACAGCAGTTACGCACGGCGTTATGGGCTAAAATCTTGGTATGCATACGCATATACCGAGGGAGACCGGATTGTGGCCATAGCCTTAAAAAAGAACATGGACTCTCTTCTTAGACAGAGGGTAACTCTTGGAACCATAGAACGGTTGGAGGATGATTTGCATGTAGGTAAAACTGTGATACTTCGAGATGCTCGGGACTGGAGCAGCCGCAATGAAAAGTGGATGGCAAAAACTCTTCCCGTTCGGATACGGGTAGAAAAAGCCATATTGATAAAGGATGATAAAGTAATATCCTGGGATGAGTTAAAGCCCGGAGATAACATATATTCAGTAAGAGATGACTTTGAAGGCAAATTCTTATTGGTCAAGTAGGGGGGAAAACAATGAAAAAATTTATGATGTTTTTTATACTGATGACTATGTTATTGAATCCCCTGCAAGCCTTTGGTGCTCCGTCCGGTTTTGACGGAGGTGTCAACAACGAATACCAGTATGAAGAAATTGTATTTATCACCGGAAAGCCCATGAAGTTTTCCGGTGAATTAGATGTAAAGGTATCAGAAAGCAGGAGCGGAGATACCGAGACGGTTAAATACACATACAACCTTACCGACAAAGATGAAACAATAAAAACCAAACTGACTAGGCAAATTACTTTGGTTACAGAGTATATCGAGCGAGATGACAAAGGACAAGCTACTGCTCAGACAACTTTGAGAAGGTACTCGGAAAAAATAGACATAGGGAAAGACAAATACGTACTGGAGGATTTTCAGTTTTCCAAGGCAGATGTGATTGACAAGCGGCCGGCATCAGATTTTTATTCTGGGAATTTGGAAGGCCGAAAATTCTACAAACTAAATCGTGATGAAGGTGAAGTTGTAGTTACTATTTCAGGTGGTAATGTAGGATATGAGAATTTTTGGGGCAGCACTGAGACTCAAATTATCAATTATTACATTACATCAAAGCGCAAGGTAACTGATGAAGAAAACAATACTGAAATGGTGTCCTGGGGAGGTAGTGTGAAGGCAGAGGTTTCAGACAGCATGACAAAAAGGCTTGTGTATTCTGAAAATGAAGCAACTCTTTCCAGCTTTTACGGTGGCTACATTCGAACAACCAATAGGGAAATGGTCTCAAGGTATGAATATGACCTTCCCCGCATACGTGATAATATTCCTGACAGCAAGAAAAGGTTGCAGGACTCTATAAGTCTTTCTGCCAAAATGGTACCTCGAGTGGAAAGATTGCCAGTACCAAAATTTAGAGATGTTATGGGACACTGGGCTGAGGAATATATAACAAAACTTTACTCCCTGGATGTTTTTGATGAAAGTCCCAATTTTTTCACTCCTGAAGTTCCCATGACCCGGGTGGAATTTACAAAGGGCGTCATTAGGGCTTGTGACATCAGGTCATCCATGGAGGATGACAAAAACAAAAGGTCAAGCCGGCGAAAGGAACCACCTGAGGAATCACCCTTCAAGGATGTTCAGGTTGAGGATGAGGACTTCCAATATATAAAACAAGGTTTGGAGAAGAACATAATTGCAGGAGTTTCAAATTATTTATTTGATCCAAAAGGCTCTCTTACGAGGGCTCAGGCAGTTACTATACTGATAAGGGCATTGGGATTTGGCAGTCGGGCTCCTAACCCCGGTTATTACACCTCTTTTTCCGATGATGACAAAATTCCTTCCTGGGCTAGGGATAGTGTATATGTAGCCCGGGAAATCGGCATCATTCAAGGTGACAGTTATAACCGATTTAATCCCGGCAAAATAATGACAAGGGCAGAATCCTCTGCCATGTTAGTAAGATTTTTGGAATTTCTCGAAAAGGATCTCCAACAGGACTATCGTGAAAATATTATATTGTACAACTAAGAATCCTCATGCTGTCCGCACCACGGTAAATGAAAGTATTTCCCGTGGGTGACAGGGGACGGTTCTGCTGTCACCCTTTTGCTACCTGGAAAATATTATATTGTGATATAGAAATAACAAAATTGCTGTGCAATGGGTCAAAACATAAAGCCGTCAAAAGTAAATAAACGAGTAAAATGAAAAAGTATGCCATTCTGTGGTAAATTTCAAATATCAAATAAAACAAGACCAACAGAAGGGGCATGCTTTTTGTATACATTCAATATCTTGAAACTCGAATAAAATCCTTTTCAGATGAACCCATAAACTTGATGAGCAACCATCTAAAACCATCATTACTCTGTGCGTTATGCAAGGCTGGAAGCATGTGAAGCATTACAGTTGCCATCAGACGCATGTGTTACATAACTAAACTAAGGAATTGACAAAAAACCATCCTCGTAATAACTTTCAGAAGGTGAAAAACACCGTTCCGCTATACTGTCATAATATGGTTGCAGCTGCTTAAGTAGCGGTATGTATAATATTGTTTACAAAGTATGGAAGCAATAGGAGATGCAAAAACTGTACCACAAAACAAAAGTTTTTAGGCCCATTTTCCTATTGCATTTTTCTATCAACATAATTGTGGATAAGTTATCCCCAATGGGGAAAAGTAGCCTGTCCTTAGACATAATCATTGGGACATGGTTTAAAGTTATTAACACCTGTGTATAACTCTGTGGATAACTTAATTATTTAGGCCTATTTAATGGGTCAAAAATTTTACGGATTATACCAATTATCGACTCAAATATGGAAAATTTATAGTTATTTATAAAAATTTTGTATGTTTTTGATATATATATCTTAAAAAAACTTGTCTTCAATGTATATGCTCCCTTTATAGTAAACAATTTTAACTGTCTACTGCGGGGGGCAATTCACAACAGCTGTTTTTAAATATAACATAACTGGAAAATAGATTTTTGTTATAGTCGAGGGCTTAGGCCATGGTTGTTAACAACTTAGTGCAGGAAAGCCTCTCGAAAAGATAAAGCGCCCCTACAAGGGACAAACGTCAAGTAGGGGCGACCTGTGGTCGACCGTAATGACAGACTAACATTGTCTAATTTGTTAAGCTTTGTATTGGTGGTGGAATTTGTCCGCCTCTTCGAGCAAAGACTGAAGAGTCAAAGGTGCTGACCGGCATTACCGGAGCCCGTCCCAAAAGTCCACCGAATTCCACCGAATCTCCTGCCTTTTTGCCCGGTGCCGGGATTATTCTGACGGCTGTAGTCTTTTTGTTCATTACACCAATGGCCATTTCGTCGGCAATGATGGCAGCTATGGTTTCAGCAGATGTATCTCCGGGAATGGCAATCATGTCAAGGCCTACTGAGCATACACAAGTCATGGCTTCAAGTTTTTCCAGGGTAAGAGCCCCATCAGCTGCGGCACGAATCATACCTGCATCCTCACTCACGGGAATAAAAGCTCCCGAAAGACCTCCCACATAGGAAGTTGCCATAGCTCCACCTTTTTTAACTGCATCATTGAGCAGTGCCAAAGCTGCCGTGGTTCCGGGAGCACCGCATCGCTCAAGGCCCATTGCTTCTAATATGTTTGCGATACTGTCACCGACGGCAGGAGTGGGTGCCAGTGACAAATCAATAATGCCAAAGGGTGCTCCCAGCCTGCGGGATGCTTCTCGACCGATTAGTTCTCCAACACGAGTGATTTTAAAAGCCATGCGCTTAATGGCTTCAGAAACTTCACCTAAATCAGCGCCTTTGGGAAGATTGGACACAACAGTGTTCACCACCCCTGGACCGCTAATTCCTACATTCACTGCGGTTTCCGGTTCTCCAGGACCGTGAAAGGCACCTGCCATAAAGGGGTTATCCTCAGGGGCATTAGCAAAAACCACCAGTTTTGCGGCACCAATACCGTCCTGACCACCTGTCAACTCTGCCACTTCTTTAATAATTCTGCCCATAGCAAGGACTGCATCCATATTAATTCCCGCTTTACTTGTGGCCAAGTTTACCGATGCACACACCCTTTCGGTTAGTGCCAAGCTTTCAGGAATGGAATTTAACAGATTCATATCTCCCCGAGTAAAGCCCTTTTGCACCAGCGCTGAAAATCCTCCTATAAAATCAATGCCCAAATCCTTGGCTGCCCTATCCATTGCTTGAGCTATAGGGGTATAATTGCTTTCCATACAGCTTTCGGCTACCATGGCAATAGGTGTTACAGAAATCCGTTTATTTACGATGGGTATTCCGAACTCCTTTTCCAGAGCTAGGGCTACCGGTACCAATTCCCTGCCTTTATCCATTAATTTACCATAGATTTTATCAGCCACCGCAGAAATTGAAGAACTAGCACAATCCCTCAGGCTTATTCCCAGTGTGACAGTCCTGATATCAAGTTGTTCTGCTTGTACCATGCGGATTGTTTCAATTATTTCGTCTCGAGTAAAGTTCATCGATGCTCCTCCTATATCCTGTGCATAAAGTGGAATACTTCTTCCCGCTGGGCATCAACCCGGACTGATAATTCCTCGCCCCGGCATGAAAGCTGGTTTTTCAGTTCATCAAAACTTATTTTTGAGTCAGCAATATCCACAACCATAATCATGGTAAACAGGCCTTCAATAGCGGTTTGAGTAATATCTAAAATATTAACATTGGCTCTTGCCAGTACATCAGAAATGCCGGCGATAATTCCCACTCGGTCTTCACCTATTACCGATATGACAGCCCGAACACTTGAGATACCGTTGGAGTAATCAGAATCGTAGACTTTTCTCTCCCCTACATACAATTCCATGCCCTGCTTCACGGCATACATCCGGGCTTCCTTGGTCACAAGAGTATCCGGCGGAAACTTAACAACTTTTTCACCTTTATATTGTTTCAATACATCCAGGGTTACAAGTATCTCCATAAAAATGTAACCGATTAATTTATAATAACCGGCTGTCCACACCTTCCTTTCAATATTATGTAATTAGTATAAAGCAAAAATACTAAGCTATCAAGAGCAACATAAAAAGCCCCATCAGGCAATGCACTGATGGGGCTCTAACCGTTAGACACCTTCTAAGGCTTTTCTTCTCATCAAAAGCAGCATATCTTCCAGCTTACTTAAAAATTCGTAGATGGTGTCATCTCTTAAGCTATAATATACGTATTTACCTTCATTGCGGCTCTTGACAATGCCCGTTGATTTTAACAGTTTTAAGTGAGTGGATATATTGGATTGAGAGCCCCCAATTTCTTTTACCAATTGAGATACGGTTCTTTCCCTGCCTTTCAGGGATTCTATGATTTTTAATCGGGTATTGTCTGCCAGACCCCGTAAAAATTCAACTTTGAACTCAGCAAAACTAAGGCTCAACGATGGGGCCTCCTTTCAATCTACTTATTTGGACATGCATGGTTTTTTGCCCATTTTTCATCAGCTATCTGTCTCCATTTGTTTGAATAATTATTAAGCTTTTTGGCAAACTCCTCAGGCGTCTCATCTGGATTTAATTGAGTGGAATATGCACCGCTTTCCTTTACTATTTCCACCATCATTTCAGGGTTGTCAATAAGAGGGCAGGGTCTATGATGGTTCATATTAAAGGGCTGTCGCTTTTGGTAAGCCTTCATTAGCGGAGAACCTAAAGCTTCTTTTAAAGATAGGTCTTTTATATTGCAAGTGGCATAATGGACGAAAGCACAGGGCTCCACATCGCCACGAGCATTGATATGCAGATACCGTTTTCCCCCGGCGATACAACCATGGGAAACCTCACCGTCATTCCAAAAGTCCATTATAAATATAGGTTTCGTATTTCTATATTCTAGGACCCTTTCGTACATATAAGCCCTCTGCTCAGGAGTTGCCATTAAATCCACATCCACATCTTTGCCAACGGGGATGTAGGTAAAATACCATGCGTATGCTGCACCTTTGTCAACCAACATGTCTACAAATTCCTCACTGGCCAATTCCTCAATATTATTCTTTGTGTATGTTACTGAAACGCCAAAAACAAGACCGGCTTTTCGCATGCGATCCATGGCTGCCATTACTTTGTTAAACACACCTTTACCCCGACGGGCATCGGTAGATTCTTCAAAACCTTCAATACTGAAGGCTAGAGTGATATTGCCGACACGCTTCATTTCAGCTACAAACTCATCATCTACTAAAGTGCCGTTGGTAAATAACAGTATTAATTGTGAAGAATGCTTTTCTGCCAGCTTTATAATGTCTTTTTTGCGGATGGTAGGTTCACCACCGGACATTATAGTACAGTATATTCCCAGCTCCTCACCTTCGGTCATTACCCTATCTAAAGTGTCAAAATCCAGTTCCTCATGCCGTTGATAATCCCCCGCCCAACAACCTGTGCAGTTTAAATTACATCTTTCTGTGGGATCGATTAAAATGGCCCATGGTATAGAATAGCCTAATTCTTGTGCCATTTTATGCTGCCTTGGAACTCCTAGAAAATTTGCATTGACAAAAAAATTCATGCCGATTTTCTCTTTAACATAAGGATCAGTTTCTGAGAGGAGTCTTTGTCCTAATTGATACCAGTTGGAATTCTTGTCTTCTAAAAATATTTTTGCATTTTCCAAATATTCCCTCTGATTTTTTGGCATAGGCAATTTTTCCGCCCAACCTATTAACTTATCGATATCATCCATGTCCTTGGATAGCAAATATTTAACCCCTTGACTTATTACTTTTTCACCCAGATAAGTGTGAGCTAAATCCATGAAAAAGACCTCCCTACATATTTCGTCATATAACTATATAACGATATGACTTATTTTCATTATATTCCTGTAAAAAACTTTTGTCAACAGCCTGGCATCGGGAAACTCTGAAAAATACATTGTCGACTGTATACGTGCTCAAGAATGGATTGTGGCTGACATCAGTTATTTGGGAAAAACATCATAAATATGAAAAGAGCGGTATTCATAAAAAAAGTCAATAAGGACAAAAATATATAGAGATACCAATAAGAGGATGGTTTCGGTGCCCAAAGTGTTCAACATAATTATTGATAACATTAAAAATAACATAACGTTAACAACATTAGCGGTCTTCATAGCCAGCGGAATTTATCTTCTGGTTATAGATAGAATTGATCTTTCTATTAAAGGCTTTAAACGTGAACTAAATGCTGTTACGATTATTGGCCTACTATACATATTTGGCTCATTAGCTGTATTTATTTTATTAAAATACTTGTTCTGATTTAGAAAGTTAAGCATGTGAAGCAGATGCGAATGGTGCCTGGCACCTAAGTTATTAAGTTATTGAATATTGCGACATGCAATTATACGAGAAGGAGTGCACCATGACAAACATCTTTTCGAAGCTCAATTATACGAAGAAAAAAGAACTTTACTTTGAAAGGGATATGTCCCCGGATAAAAGTAAAAAACTAAAAAAGAGTATAAAAGAAAACATAGATGGTGTTCACAGTTATCTATACGACTGTGATGATATTATCACTCGTGATTTTTACATGGGGCAGACCCCAAAACATCAGATGTCACTTATGTTTATAGATGGTATGGTGGATAAAGATACGCTACAAAATGATATATTGAAGCCACTGATGATATTTACCCGACAATTCCCTTTGGAATACAGTGTAGGTGAAAATTTTTTCAATATGGTAAAGGAAGGTCTTTTGACGGCAGGAGACTTGAAAGAATCGGATAATTTCGGTGAGGTTATACTGGGTATTTTATCAGGAGATACGGTTTTATTTTTGGATAAGGTTGAAAAAGCCTTGGTTATAAGCACCCGGGGGTGGGAAAAGCGGGGAGTTCAAGAGCCGTCCACTGAGGCAGTAATCCGTGGACCTCGGGACGGATTTACGGAAACTTATCGAACTAATGTGGCCTTGGTGAGGCGGCGATTGAAAGATCCAAACCTTAAAGTCAAGACTATAAAGCTGGGTCGCCATACGAGGACCGATGTTGGCATCATGTTCATCCAAGGAGTTGCAAAACCATCCATAGTTGATGAAGTCCTAAAAAGGCTAAATACCGTTGATACAAGCAGTGTATTAGAAAGCGGTTATATCGAACAAATGATAGAAGGGGACTGGCTATCCCCCTTCCCTCAGCTGCGACGCACCGAGCGGCCTGATGTGGTGGCAGCGTCACTGGTAGAAGGGAATGTGGCCATTATATGTGATAACACGCCTTTTGCCCTACTTGCTCCTGCTACCCTGTTAAGTCTTTTTCAGTCGCCGGAAGATTATTATGAGCGTTGGTATATCGTATCCATGATTCGAATCCTCCGCTTTATGGCAGCTTTTTTCGCCTTCACCTTCCCCGCCTTATATATTGCCATGACAACCTTTCATCCTGGCATGCTTCCTACGGACCTTGCCTTATCCATTGCGGCAGCCAGGGAGGGGGTTCCTTTTTCTGCGGTGCTGGAAGCATTGATTATGGTATCCTCACTGGAAGTATTAAGAGAGGCGGGGGTCAGGCTTCCGGGACCCATAGGACAGACCATCGGAATAGTGGGCGGATTAGTGGTGGGGGAAGCCGCTGTTCGAGCCGGTATAGTCAGCCCCATCATGGTTATTGTGGTAGCGGTAAATGCCATATCATCCTTTGCCATTCCCAACTACAGTGTTGCCATAGGGTTTCGTCTGTTGACCTTCATTTTGATAGCACTGGCTTCCGTTGCCGGGTTGTATGGGATAATGCTCGGACTTTTAGGGCTGACAATTCACTTAGTGACTCTTAAGAGTTTTGGGGCTCATTTTCTGTCACCTTTTGTATCTTTCAGATGGTCTGAAAGTAAAGATACCATAATCCGGGGTCCCATACCTTCCATGGAAATAAGGCCAGGATATACCCGCCCCGAGGACTTGGACAGGATAAACGATAGGCGGCATGATACCATAGACAAAGCGGGGGATGAAAGTGCTGACGAATAACGACCTGATAACCGTTCCTCAAACTGTAGTTTTGATTATTACTACCATTTTAGAAATAGGACTTTTAAGCCTTCCCCGGGATGTAGCCATATATGCCAACTCTGACGGCTGGATTGTTGTGATAATTGGAGGAGTCCTAACCTTTGTGGGCAGCCTTGTCCTAAGCACACTTGTAAGAAGATTCCCCAATGATACGTTTATAGAGTATTCTCAGAAGGTTATCGGCAAAGTCCCGGCATTTTTTCTGGGAATTGTATTGATTATATATTTCACTTTGGCTTCTTGTATAGTTATTCGAACATTTGCAGAAGTAATAAATGCCTTCATGCTTCAAAAGACTCCCCGAGAATTTATTATAATCACTCAAATGCTGCTTACGGTTTATCTTATCCGTCATGGTATTGAACCGACGGCCAGAATAGCGGAAATACTTTTTCCTATACTTATCATTCCCATTTTCGCCATGTATTTAATAGCCATTCCAAAAGCGGATTTTACAGAACTCCTTCCCTTCCTGAACACTCCTGTAAAAGCTATGGCAATGGGAAGCCTCAATACCATGTTCAGCTTTTTTGGAATAGAAATTTTACTTATGTTGGGACCTTATATGAGAAGTCCTGAGAGAATATATTGGACCATGTTTGTAAGTGTAGCTGTGTCAACGATGATTTATGTGTTTGTTGTAATAGTTGTTTTTGCAACAATAGGTGTGCAAAACACAAAATTACTCATATGGCCCGGTATGACAATTATCCGCACCATAATGGCTCCGGGAAAAGTTTTTGAGAGACTGGACGCTCTGGCCTTGGCTCTATGGACCATCGCATCCTTTACTACCGCTAACAGCTTCTTTTTAACGGGAGCCTTAACCTTCACACATCTTACAAGAGCAAGAGAATTTAAATTTTTTATCACTATTCTGTTTCCCTGGATATACCTTTTTGCATCAATACCCCCAAACGTTTTGGTAACGGAAAAGCTGGTTTACATGGTTAAAATAGGTAGCATTACAGTGGGAATTTTAATACCTCTTATAATTCTGGTGCTGTCAATCATCTTAAAAAAGAGGAGCGGGGCAGCATGAATAGATATAAAAAACTATGGATTTGTCTTCTGTTATCTATGGTTGCCATGGTAGGATGCTGGGATATGACGGAAATAGACCGGCGATTGTTTGTGGGGTCCGTCGGCATTGATACAAGCGATGAAATCAATAAATACACCTTTCATTTTTCCCTACCCATAGCTCGGGAGATAATTGGCGGAGAAGGTGGAGGTGGAGGCGGTGGAGGAAAGGCGGTGGCAACGGTATCGACTGTAGGCAATTCCATAGTCGACGGGGCAAGGAACCTTGCACTGAGGCTAAACCGTGATCTGTTTTTTGAACATATGAGGGTAATAGTCATCGGTGAAGATGTTGCCCGAGGAGACCTAAAAAAAGTCATCAATCCTTTGATTCGTCTAACGGAATTTAATCGACGAAGTCGTATAGCTATCTGTGAGGGAGAAGCCAGGAAAGTGATGGAAGTAAATCCATGGACGGAAAAGCTCAAGGCAGAATATTTGGAAACTGTTTTGGCGTCTACCGGCCTTTCAGGGAAATTTGCTGAATTAGATTTGGGTGATTTTTTACGAAACCTCCACTCCCAAAAAGGTGATGCACTGGTCAGCAAAATGGCAGCGAATAAGACCCAGGTGAGCATCGGCGGTGCTGCTGTTATAAAGGATTTTCGATTGGTGGGATGGCTCGATGAAGAAGAGACACAGGGTGCAAATTTCTTCTTGGGTAAAATAACTGGTGGGGACATAGTGGTGGAGGACCCCCAGGGTAATGGAACAGTAACCTTTATAATTTTGGGAGAGAAAAGTAGACTTTCTCTCAAGGCAAAAGAACCGATTCCTGAATTTTCCTTGGATGTTTATGTGGCAGGCAATATAGCTAGCACTACCCATGGTATTATATTAAGTTTGGAAGATGCTGAAAAGCTGCAGGGCATTGTATCAAAAGAAATAACAGCTCAGATATCGAAAGGAGTAAAAAAACTTAAAGAAATTTACAAAGTTGATGTGCTGAAATTGAGCGATCATTTGTACAAACATGAACCTGAATTATGGAGAAAATATGAAGAAAGCTGGGGAGATGTTTATCCTAATGTCAAGATTGATATAAAGGTGCATACAACGGTGAAAAATATTGGGGTTATACGATAAAAATATATTAGAGCGATTATAAGAAAAAATTTTGGGAATAATTATAACAGGCAATGTTAAAACAAGGGAGAGATCGCAGTGGATAGCAAGCTAAGAGAATTGAAGAAAACTACCCTAGTTACTGTTGGAATATTTATAATGTCATTAGTGGCAGCCCTGGTAGGCAGCAGTGGCCTTGCCGGCGGCCCAGAAGACAGTGTCGGTGATATAACCACACAGCAGCAGCTTTCATCAAAACTTATCAGACTTCATGTTATTGCTAACAGTGACTCTCCTGAGGATCAGGATTTAAAGCTCAAGGTAAGAGATGCCATAATAAAAACCCTGGACAGAGAGTTTGAGGATATAGATGATATTAACGAATCCCGTGAACATATAAAAAACAACATAAAAGACCTTGAAGAAGTAGCCCGCCGAGAAATCAAAAAAAGCGGTAAAAACTACAGTGCAACCGCCATGTTTGGTAAATTTCCATTTCCGGTAAAAACTTATGGATATGCAACTCTTCCGGCCGGAGAATATGAGGCTCTCCGGATAATTATAGGCAGCGGGAAAGGAGCTAATTGGTGGTGTGTGCTGTTTCCGCCACTGTGCTTTGTGGATATAACCCATGGAATAACAGAGGATGAGGCAAGATCGAGGATGAGCAAAGTGTTGACTGCACAAGAAATGACAGCAATAGAAACAGCCAAGACCTCCGGTGACATACCTGTAGAAATACGTTTCAAAGTGTTAGACTGGTGGAAAGAAGCCAGAGGTAAAATCGACAGAACCATCAAACTCGCCTTTAGATAAGTGCCCTGACACAGTATAAAGCCCGGCAAGGAATTGCCGGGCTTTATACTGTACATTTGTTTAAAAACAAGCTTTTAGGTAATACTACCCACCGGCTTTTGCTAATCCAATGGTAAAAAGCAGTTTAATTTATCGCAATTCATTTCTAAACAGTCCAATACGCTTCTATTATCGATAGTTCCGATAATTCACCTCCGATCAACCTGTTTTCTCTTTCTTTCTATGGATATTGCGGAGATATTTTATCTTAAAGTATTGAAATTAAATTGAAATTGTGCTTTAATTGTATTTGTTTAATAAACATATTGGATATTTTAGTTAATCATTTATATGAAACAGACCGGAGTAAATAGCCATTTTCGATGCTTAGCTCCGAATAGAAACAGAAAGGGGAGTGAATCCGGATGAAATTTAAAAAGCAGCAAAAAACACCGCTTTTTGATGCTTTGAAGAAGTACGTAGAAGATAGGACCGTTTCATTTCATGTACCTGGTCATAAAGGCGGCAAAGGCATACCGGAATTTCGCAGTTTTGTTGGTGAAAATGTACTGTCAATCGATGTTACTTCTGGTATTTTAGGCCTAGACACCATCTGTAATCCCTTGGGAGTTATTCGTGAGGCTGAAGATTTGGCAGCCCAAGCCTTTGGAGCCGATTATGTTCATTTTTTGGTCAATGGCACC
>DUNY01000444.1 GCA_012839145.1 Thermoanaerobacterales bacterium | reverse complement strand
TTGTCACATCTTTTACAGTAGGCCGGTATCCTTTAACGATAAAACAGCTTTTGGATTTTCTTATCCTTAGATTTTTCAATGCTTCAAAAGATTTACCTGATGCAGTAGAGACCGTAATAATGAATCTGAGACTTCCCCGGATTTTTGCAGCAGCTTTGGTAGGGTCATCTCTTGCCGCTTCCGGTGCGGCTTATCAAGGGATATTTAAGAACCCCCTGGCTTCACCGGATGTTTTAGGGGCTTCAGCCGGTGCAGCTTTTGGGGCAAGTCTTGCCATATATTTTTCATTCAGCAATTATGGAATACAGCTTTCAGCTTTTACCTTTGGAATTGTGTCAGTATTGCTTGCCTTTACCATAAGCCAAAGGATTCGCACCGATTCAGCGGTGGCATTGGTTTTAACCGGTATGCTTGTAGGCACACTATTTTCATCGGCCATATCACTTATAAAATATGTGGCTGACCCTTTTGATAAGCTTCCGGCCATAACCTTCTGGCTCATGGGAAGTTTATCCGGTATGAGCATTCGTAGTGTAAAATTTGCCAGTATTCCCATATTCATAAGTTTAACAGTACTATATTTTATGCGCTGGCAAATTAATGTAATGTCCCTTGGAGATGAAGAAGCCAAAACCCTAGGAGTAAACACTGAGCGTTTGCGGTTAATTATTATTATTTGTTCAACCATCCTCACCGCAACATCGGTATGTATAAGTGGTGTTATCGGTTGGATAGGGCTAGTTATACCAAATTTGGCTCGATTGCTTGTTGGCTCCAACTATGTTTACCTTCTTCCTGCAACGATAGTCATGGGCGGCACTTTTTTGCTGATTGTGGATTGTGTTTCTCGAGGGGTTTTTCCCGTGGAAGTGCCATTGGGAATACTTACGGCTTTTATAGGCGCTCCATTTTTTATAATACTACTATACAAAGGCTGGAGGGAATAGAAGTGAAACTGGATCTTGACGAAGTTACAGTTGGGTATAAAGGGGTTCCGGTTTTGAAGGTTGTATCCTTTTCATTAAATGCCGGAGAAGTTTTGTGTATATTAGGTCCAAACGGATCAGGTAAGACAACCCTATTTAAAACAATTATGAAACTTAAACAACCTATTATCGGAAAGGTATTCATTGACGGTGATGATATTTCCAGCTGGCCTTTTGATAAAATTGCCGGTTATATAGGCTATATCCCTCAAAATTATAGTCCGGTTTTCTCCTATACGGCTTTGGAAATGGTACTTATGGGCAGGACTCCAAGATTAGGCATGTGGTCCATACCTAACGCAAAAGATATAGAAGTTGCTGTGGAATCCATGAGGAGTTTAAACATACTTCATTTAAAGGATAAGGCCTTTACAAAAATAAGCGGTGGAGAAAGACAACTGGTTTTAATAGCACGGGCTATAGCACAACGCACTAAACTTCTTATTATGGACGAACCAACTAATAATCTAGACTTTGGAAATCAGGCTTTGATACTGAGCCAAATAAAAATGCTTACTCAAAAAGGTATGGGTGTGATTATGGTTACTCATGCTCCTGAACATGCTTTTTTGTATGCCCATAAAGTTCTAATGGTCAAAGACGGGCATGTTTTGGCTTATGGCAAAAGTGAAGAAATTCTATCCGAAGAAAATCTAAGCAAATTATATGGCTTAAATTTAAGACTGATGCCAGTTGTAAGTGAAAACTACCCCAGTTTTAAAGTATGTATTCCAGGAGTTGTTTAGGCTAGTAATAATTACAGTAAGATTACAATAAAAAGGGAGAGATGAATAAGTGATTATAAGAAAAAAGGCTATTATTAAAATCCTTAGTATTACTTTGTTGGCAATGATTCTTTTATCAATTACAGGATGTAACAAAAATAATCAAAGGACAGTCGAGACACCCAAAGAGACAGAGTCAAAAGTAAATATAAATATAATTACTGATATGGCTGGCAGAGAAGTACTTCTTCCGGAGAAAACGGAAAAGATATTCTCTTTAAGCCCCGTGGGGACCATCATGCTATACACCTTGTGCCCGGAAAAACTTTTGGGTTGGAACTATGAATTAAGTGAAATGGAAAAATACTACATTCGTCCCCAATACAAAGATTTACCAAATCTGGGCGGAGCCGGTAAAAACCCGCCAAATTCAGAGGAAATATTAAAGTTAAAACCGGATCTTATTGTTTATGTTACCGACATAAATCAAACTAATATATCGAAAGCGGAGCAGTTTCAAAATGAACTGAATATTCCCGTGGTAGTTCTTGACGGGGATATTGAGAAAACTGCAGATACTTATGCTATGCTGGGAAAAATCATTAGAGATGAAGCCGCATCACAAGATTTACTATCTTATATAAAAGAAACGATACAAGAGATTAAAGACAAATCAGAATCAATACCTGAAGATAAAAAGATAAGGGTTTATTATGCTGAGGGGAGCGATGGCCTGGAGACTGATCCCAAGGGTTCAGGGCATGTACAAGTGTTAGATATGGTAGGTGGAATAAATGTAGCTGAGGTCTCAAAAATAGAAGGTTCGGGTCGACTAAAAGTCTCTATGGAACAGCTTATGACCTGGAATCCGGATTTGATTATTGCATGGGCTGATGATAGAGGAGGGTATTACTCAAACATTTTTAAGGATGAAAGTTGGAGCGGACTTAATGCGGTTAAAAATGGCGAAGTTTATGAAATACCAAATTTCCCTTTTAGCTGGTTTGACCGCCCACCATCAGTAAATCGAATTCTTGGTCTTAAATGGCTTGGCAATCTTTTATATCCCGAGGTATTTAATTATGATATAAAAAAAGAAGCGAAGGATTTTTACGAAAAATTTTATCATTATCAATTGACGGAAGAAGAACTGACAAAGCTAGTCAAGACTTCTACCAGAAGATAAAGGATTAACTTAGAACCTACGAGCCTTGGCTTAAGTGCAGGTTTTTTGGCAAAGTTATAACTGAAATTGCGCTTTTCAGGGATATAAGGTAGTTGTTCCTAATATCAAATGAAGGTTTAAAAAGCTTATATGAAAATGCTAAGGGAGGCAGGGAATATGATGATTTTGGATTCTTTGATAGATGGTATATATAAAAAGGCGGCAGTAAGAAAAATTGAGGATGTTCGCATTGGTCTTGGGTACACTGCTGTTCTATTAGATAATGGCAGTTGTGGTCTTGCATATACATTTCGAAATGAACTTGGTTACTGTTGCTGTATTTTAAAAGAAGCCGGTCAAATAAAGGGTTTAAAATGCGGAGATGTTATTCAATGGGTAAAAGATGCAAATTTAGCAAGAACAGCCGTTGGGTTGGCGACGATAAATGCGCTGATTCAAGAAGATGTAAAAGATTATAAATGTGGCAATATATTTAATAATTTACAGTTAACACCTGAAAATATACTGGGGGTAATTGGGGATTTTGGACCTTTTCTGAAAAACATTAGAAAACAAGTGAAAGATATGTACGTTTTCGAAAAGAAAGTGCATAAGATTCAGGGTTATATGTACCCGGCAGAAT
>DUNY01000265.1 GCA_012839145.1 Thermoanaerobacterales bacterium | reverse complement strand
CCTTTGCTCAACGATCCATACCTTAGGACAATAGGAATAGGGACCAAGATTTTTCTCGCCGGTGCTCCCGGCTATGTTTCCTGGCGGGGGACACAGTTTGTAAACACAGTACCCCGAGGAGAAAACGGCGTTCCACTATCCTCAGCGGCTACGTTGGCAGTTATAGGCGACTTGAAGCGAATGGATTGTGAGTATATTAAACCGGCGGTCTTTGAGAAATACGGGACTTCAATGTTTGTAGGTATAGGTATCCCAATACCGGTGCTGGACGAAGATATGTTGATAAATTTGACTGTTGAAAATAAAGATATATTTACACAAATAATTGATTACAGTGTCCCACGGCGCTCAAAACCTAGCCTGGGCAAGATAAATTATGAGAAATTAAGAAGCGGGACCGTGACAGTAGACGGTAAAAGAATACCTACGGCACCCTTGTCCAGTTTAAGAAAAGCTCGGGAAATAGCCGCAGAACTTAAACAATGGATACAGGTGAATAAATTTACTTTACAAGAGCCTGATAAAGCTTTTGATGATGTAACAAATTTAAATTCTTTGGAAGAAACTCATGAAAGGAAGATAAATTAATGATTAGGATAAATGTTGAAGAAGAAAAATGTGTAGACTGCGGAGCTTGCATAGCAGTTTGCAGTTCCCAAGCCCTTTCTCTTGATCGGGTCATATGGTCACTGGTCTACGATGAGCAAAAATGTACAGGCTGTAAGTCATGTATAAAAGCCTGCCCTTTAAGAGCTATAAAGGCAGCAGCCGAAATACCATCACAGGCCGCAGATTACTAGGCAAAAAAGTCAGAACCGTTACGGGTCTAAAACCCTTCTTAAAGGAGGGAGAAAAGCGCTGCTGCATTTTTTCCTTTGAAACGGCAACTACCTGGATCACAGTAGGTGACACAATGTATCAAGAACGCTTTTACAGAAAATTTATGAGAACACAAGGCCTTGTCCAGTTTAACGTAACTGAAGGTGAATCGGATTTACAGATTTTTTCCGAATGTTATCTGGAAAATGAGGCAAGGATGCAATTGAAAAAATATAGAAATGAGATCTTTGAATATATAGAAGTTCATCCCGAATTTCTAACAAGCCTGGTTCCTTTGGTGCCAAAAAATGATGCACCTAAAATTGTAAAACATATGTGTTTTGCAGCCGAAACCGCTGGTGTGGGGCCTATGGCTGCGGTGGCAGGAGCCCTTTCACAATATGTGGGTACCGCTTTGGCAGAATATACTGATGAGATTATTATTGAAAACGGGGGCGACATATATATGAAAAATAAAACTGATAAACATGTGTTAATATATGCCGGTAACTCACCCCTCTCCAATAAAATCGCTCTGCTTGTTCCCGGGGAAAACAAACCCATAGGTGTTTGTACGTCAAGCGGCACAGTTGGCCATTCCCTCAGCTTTGGAAAAGCTGATGCAGTAGTAGTCATATCAAAAGACGTCCTTTTAGCCGATGCAGCAGCAACAGCTGTCTGCAACGGGGTAAAGGGTATCGATGATTTAGAACTAGGCTTAAATTTTGCAAAATCTATTCCAGGTATTGAAGGAATAGTAGTCATTATACGAGATAAATTAGGAGCTTGGGGTAATGTAAGTCTTGTAAATCCGAGCACTATGAAATAAAGCTTTTTATTCTCTCATTATCAATGTTGTTAAAAAACTCTTCTTTACTGCACTCTTTGATGATTTGCCCTTCATCCATGAATATGATTCGATGAGCAATTCTTTTTGCAAAATTCATATCATGGGTTATTATTAAAATACCCATTCCGTCTTTGGCCAAATTTTCTATAGTCGACGCAATACCTTCTCTAAGCTCCGGGTCTAGGGCTGAGGTGGGTTCATCAAGGCACATGATTTTAGGATTTAAAGCACAAGCTCTTGCGATTGCCACTCTTTGCTTTTGCCCGCCGGAAAGTTCAAAGGGATAGGAATTGGCTTTATCGCTAAGTTCTAACATCTCCAAAAGATCCATGGCCCTGTCTTTAGCTTCTTTTTTAGAAATGCCGAAAACATTTATCGGTGCTTCCACAATATTTCCCAAAACCGACATGTGAGGGAAAAGATTGAAGTTTTGAAAAACTAAGCCCAGTTTTTTTCTTATCTGCAACATTTGTTGGGGTTTAGCATATACGGTATTCCCTTCACCATCATCTTTGCATAGATACATTTGGTCTACATTAATTATTCCACGGTCGCACTTTACCAAATTATTTATGCATCTTAAAATCGTTGTTTTACCCACACCGGAACGACCTAATATTGCTAATATCTCACCTTGCCCCAATTCAAAGTTTATGTTTTTTAATACAGGCTTTCTTTTAAAACTTTTATACAAGCCCTGCACTTTGAGCACCATGACTCTTTCTCCTTATTGAAAATATGAATATTTTTCTTCTAGTTTTTGGAAAATTGCTGTTAAAACAGCTGTTAAAACCAAATAAAAAACTCCTACTACAACCAGTGGTACTAAGGAAACGTCTCGGTTAGAGGCTATTTTACCTGCTCGTAAAAGCTCCCCTAGACCTACCACATATACCAAAGAAGTGTCCTTTATAAGAGTTATAACCTCGTTGGCCACTGATGGCAGCACTATTTTAATCATTTGGGGTAGGATAATCCTTGTAAAAGTTTTTGCAGGAGTAAAGCCCAATACCTTAGCCGCATCATATTGACCTTTATCTATGGATTCAATACCACCTCTGAAGATTTCTCCGAAATATGCCGCATAATTTAGCACAAAAGCCAGTATTGCCGCCGGAAACCTATCAAAGGTTATGCCAACGATGGGTAAGCCAAAAAATACAAATATTATTTGAAGCAGCAGCGGTGTCCCCCGCATGACCCAAATATATAATTCCACCAGAGCAACCAGGGGCTTTATTTTTGAAAGTCTTCCCACAGCCACCAGAACGCCCAAGGGAATGGAAAGTATGAGTGTTAAGAAAAAAACTTTTAACGTTGTATCAAGCCCTGATAGCAGAGCAGGTAACAGTCTTAAAATATATTCCATCATCACGATTATCCTTTGACATTGTTTTATACCGCTGTATAAAAAAATTAATCCCGTGAAGATGATGGCGCCTCCCTCTAATGCAAGACCTATTGCTTTTAGAGTGACTCCGCACTATGTAGGGTTTTCGTCATGGGTATCCTGCCGAATGCGTCATCCTGTACAATGTCCTTTTACGTTTGCCCTAAGCTCAAAGCAACAACGGTCTTGCGGAAAGAGACGCTCTACGTCATCCTCATCTCAGAATTGCTGACTACATTGAAATTAAAGCTATGTTTGAAAAACCTCTTATTCTCCGAACCATTTCTGGTGTATTGAATCATATGTCCCGTCTTGTCTCATATCATCCAAGGTTTTTTCCACCATCTCCAGCAGCTTTTTATCCTGCTTTCTAAACCCTATGCCATATTCTTCATCACCAAAATCTTCATCGAGAATCACATACTTTTCTGCACCTTTTTGCTTGATATAGTAGCGTGCCAGAACCTCGTCAGCCACGACTGCATCAACTCTTTTAGCCTCCAAATCCATAAAAGCTTCATGGTTTGTATCAAACAATACCGGTTCTCCACCATCAAAGTCCTTCACTAATTCCGGTTCGGTGTTCATGGCATCAACTGCACTGGAACCGGTTTGAGCAGCCACCTTTTTCCCTGCAAGATCCTTTTTGCTTTTAATATCAGAACCGGCAAGGGTAATTATAACCTGGCTATTATCTAAATATGGCTTTGTGAAGGCTACCTTCTCTTTTCGCTCATCTGTAATCGTATATGCATTCCAAATCATGTCTATATTTCCCGCGTTTAGTTCCGCTTCTTTCATAGTCCAATCTATAGGTTGAAGAATTAGTTCCAGATCATTACGCTTAAAAACTTCATTAGCCAAATCCACATCAAAGCCCACGATTTCATTCTTCTCATCCCTGAAACCCATAGGAGCGAAGGTGTCGTCAAGGCCCATGACTACTTGACCTTTCTCTTTTATCTTTTCTAATGAGTCTTCTTGTTTTTCGGGGTCTTGTTGAGCATCTCCTTGTTCTACAGGTTTTTGTTGGACCGTTTCATTTGAACAACCTGCCAAGCCAACCACACATATAGTTAAAACAAGCGTCATTATAACTACTGTCTTTAAGTTCTTAATCATTTTGTCTCCCCTTTTCTTTAACTTTCATTTTTCCCGTGCTTAAAATATCTTATATGCTACTTTAATATGATAAAGCGTTAAAGTGTTTTTGTCAACTACTTTTTACTAAGACTCTTTTTCGCATAAGTTTATGCAATATTAATTTTAGTGTAGAAATCTTTTCTGAGGTAAAGATGACGGAAAGCGTCCCTTTTAGACAATATCGTTATTTATTCTAATAGCTGGCGGTCAAAACCGCCTCTACAAGGGACAAACGTAGCAGAGACACACGGGACCACACACGCTGAAAGGTACTCGCAGGATCCAGAATTGTCCGTACCCCTGCGTAGTGCAGGAGCAATGTTTAGAATGACGGGTCTTGCTAGGAGAGGTATCGTTATCTTCACTGGAATAACTTTTTACACTTGAATCAATATTCAACTATTGAAAATAAAAAATGAGGCATCTATTTAAAGCCTATATAATCAAAATATGGTTTAACGGATAAAAAATATGAAGGAAGGAAACGATGAAGAATATCTTTTGAACAATGGTGGGATTTATATCTTTAATTTATGGGTTTTACCCAATATTAATCAGGTTTTATTCCCGTGGGGAGAGGGCTGGTAGACCCATTTGCACCCTATCTACACAGAAATGATTTTGCTTAGTGGACTTATCGTAGCGTAAACATGCCTACCTCATCTTAGAATCAATAAAAGAATTAAGGAATGATTCTAAGAAAAACTCTCCTTAGGTGAAGATGCCAAGGATAGCTTCAACTTTACATAGTTGCCTTTGACGGCGCAATTTTTTTTGTAAACACCCTTCCATCTCGTCTTATCTCGATATCCACCTGGTTTCCTACATCCAGATTATACATGACCTGCCGCAGCTTGGCCATTGAGCCCACCTTTTCATTGGCAAGCTTTGTAATAATGTCTCCTGATCTAATACCAGCTATATCAGCAGGACTGCCTTTTTCTACCTTAGCCACGTATATGCCGCTGTCTACTGTCACCTTTAAATTCATGACACGGGCTATCTCCCGGTCCATACCTTCTATACCCAGATAAGGTTTATCAAACCTACCTTTTTGAATTATGCTGTTTATAATAGGCCGAGCCAAGTTAACGGGTATGGAAAACCCAATGGCCTCAGCTTGAGAAGCTTTAACGGTATTTATACCAACTATTTCCCCCTGACCGTTGACTAAGGGTCCGCCACTATTGCCGGGATTTATGGAGGCATCTGTCTGTATGAGGTCTTGCATCAATACCTCACCTCTATGATCCCTAAGTACTACCATGCGATTCAAAGCACTGATGATACCGGCTGTAACGGTCCTTTGAAGAGTAAGCCCCAGGGGATTTCCGATGGCCACAGCTAAATCCCCTACCACCACACTGTCGGAATCTCCTAATCTTGCTGCCACCAGATCGGGTGCTGATATTTTTATTATAGCAAGGTCCAGCGAAGAGTCACTATAGAGCCTATTTGCTTTGTATTTGCGGCCATCGGATAGAAAGACCGTTATTTGGTCTGCATTGCCAACCACATGGTCATTAGTGATTATATGTCCCGACACATCCACGATAACTCCGGAGCCCACCGCTTCTGTTTCAACCTGCCTGTAAAAAAAGTCATAGTCTACATGAACGGTGGCTATTCCTACCACAGCGGGGGTCACCTCCCGGGCTATAACTGGTATAATGGATTCCTCCGCTTGAGAAACATTAGGTGTCTGGGGTTTTTGCTCAGTACCGGGCTGTTGCCTTCCATAGAGAAGTGAAGCAGTAATAAAGGTAGCTGCCAGTGCTCCGATGAGAGAGCTTAAGACAGCTACCGCTAACATTTTCTTAATATCCGGCCAGGGCCGACGATTATTGTCCTTTCCCATGAAATGCACCTGCCTTCTATGGTTTGGACCCTGACCGGATAATATTATTCTCCTTCGCCTTCTTTTGTATCTTTCTCATTGATGGTTATTAATTTATATTCTTTATTACCCATTCCTAATTTACAGGCTGCGTCAATGTGAAGCTGGGCGTCCTTGCCGGTCACGGCCTTTAATATATTATCACCTTTTTTCACGTTTTTATCCGCGGCTTTTGACTGGGCCAGAGGTGCTGCATTGTTTATCATGTCAATAGCTGCCTGGTCAACAGCTACAGGGTCAAAGGATACCAAAACTCCTTGGTCCTGCACCAGTGGTGTATCCGCCATTGGCATACAATCACATTCAGGCTGAACTTCAGTGATAAAGTTTATGTAAAGTATTCTTCCTTTTTCGAAGGTAGAAACTACAGCATGAGCCGCTTCGGCCAGTCCTTCCTGAAAACCTTCTTCGGAAATTGGCACTACAAGGGCCTTAACTTCACATACACGAGAGCAGCGGGCACATTTTACACATTTGGATTTATCTATAATTATACTATCATCCACCATCTGAATAGCATCATGGGGGCATACATCCACGCACTGGTTGCAACGTATGCATTTTGCATCAAGCCATTCGAGATGTTTGTTTTCTTCAAAGTGGATCCTTCCTCTTTCAGCTTCACCACAATGATTCTTACAGCTGACACCGCCCATACCCAGATTCTTAATGGCGCCTCCAAAACCGGAACCAATATGGCCTTTGCAATGGGATACCACAATCATAGCAGGGGCGTGGTATATGGCCGAGGCCACTCCTATTTCTTTCAAGATAGGGCCGCTCTCAACTTTTATATGATCTCGACCAAAAATACCGTCAGCCAAAATCACCGGCGCTCCCACCGAAAGATGATTTATGCCTTCCATATTGGCTACATCCAAGTACTCAAGCCCCGGAATCCTTACTGTATCAGTTACAAAGGGCTTACCTCTTACCTCTTTTACTTTGTCCACAACTTTCTTTAAAAATATCGGGCGCACGATGCGATGAGCTCCGTAAGATCCGAAATGGGTCTTAACGGCAACATAATCCTTTTCCTTGATGAATTCCCCAAAGTCAATCATATCCAGGATTTGCTCAAATTTTGCCACAAAGCTGTACTTAAAATCAAAACCTTCTGCTCGAGCATCGGAAAAATGAATTTTTGTTGTCATGGTCAACCTCCTGCAAAATTATTTAAAACATTGTTTCCGTCATCTTCACCGAAGTGACTATAATACATCATTATTAAAGCTGGTCTCAGTCATCCTCCGATAGCTTTTGTTTTGCTAACTTAATTTTATCAGAGGACGATGACCTTTTTTAGTATTCTTATGAATCATTCCCTTTTATGCAGATAATGTAATACATGACCGAGGTTTTATAGGAAATAACACTAGCCAATATAATGTTATTGAGTCCCTAATATATCAGACATCCGACCTGCTTGCAATTGTATACCCAAAAGGAAAATCCCTATTACAATTCTACAAAAATACCTTTAGCCCTGCCTTATGGAAAACTACATTATGTTAGTTTTTCTATTTCCCGGGAAATAATTCACCGGATAAATTGTTGTAATGAAGAGAAAAACAAAAAAGCAGCAAAGCTGCTTTTTTGGAGAGCCGGGTTTAATAGGGCAACGGCAAATATGCCGATACCTTCAAAAACAAACTGAGTTTTACTTGTCACCACTCCTCATTGTTCCATTTCTCCTGTATAAGCATTTACATAATATGTGTCCTCGTCCCCTAGCTGAATTCTCCATACGGGAGCTGCCTGCCATCGTTCGGCATCATAAAGTTTGGAATAATAACCTTGCTGAATTCGTGTTATTACTATCGGATATTCGGTTTTTGTCTCTGTGATAACCCTCATAACAGCTGTTAGTGGTGAAATAACACCTCGTTTTTTACCTACATAGCCTAAAGGGTTTAGCCAACACTGATAGTAAGTCTTAATTCCCGAAGGCGTAACCAGCATAGTTGCATAACTGTTTTCTATGAAAAATTCATCATAGTAACGCACATACTCCAACAAGTAGCCCTTACTTTGCTCATCATAGGTCACCTTATCCATTACTGCATTTTCGGGAAAACCTCCATGATTTGTCATGAAGTTTACGGCTTCACTTTCAGCTTTTTCTTGAGTGAGATTTGGCCATATTATCGTATCTTCATTATTAAAATAAGTTATAAATCCATTATCAGTAATAATAAGCTGTTGGTTGCCAAAAGTGTATTTTCTGCCGTCTTGAGTGTGACTAACTTTCGGCACTGCTTTCTTTTCAAAAAAACTTTCCAAAACTTTTTTTTCATCTACTTTTCGAAAACTTACTTCCAGCAAAGACTGGGGCCTACCTTCTTTCGGAATGTCTACCTCTAGTATAACTCCTCTCTGGTTTAGGGAACGCTTGATTTCAGACTCTTGGTTGGAAGTGAGTGCAAATTCCGCAACAGGTCTTTCCTTAAACCACAAGTTAAATGCCATAAATACATTGAGTACCACAAAAGATACAATGAGAATAGTAATTGCTCTCTTCCATTCCAAAGTCATCACTCCGAAAGGTTCTGTATGATTACTTCCATTCCTGCAGTTTCAACGACCCATGCGGGTTTTAGTTGTTCATCCTCAATCATGTAACCGGGGTATATATCATTTACAACCTTTATATTTTTAGTGGATACAGCCGCGTTTAATGCCTCAACGGGAGTCATTAAGTCCAAAATTCCCTCTTGTTTTGTTGACAACGATACATCTCTATAGTAATTTTTCACCTGGTTTCCCTCTACAGTTACATTCATGAAATCGTTGAAATTTATTATTCTAAAACCGTTAACTCGAATTTTAAATCTGAAAGTGTGCGTAGGACCCAACGACTCGTTTTTAACTTCATATGAATCCAAATAAGCATCTTTGGGCCATCCTCCATGTGCGGCTACAAAATCTATAGCTGTTTTAAAGGCTTCATACAAGCTCTGGTTTTTTCGCTGTTCTCGGGAAACCGGAAGGTTATACTCAATAGCTCCGTTATCATAAATTCTAAGGCCTTGTTGACCGTCGGTGTATATTATAGTGCCGTCTCTTTCCTCAATTCTACGTATTACAGAAAAGTCCGTGAAAAAATTGGATGCTAGACGCTCTTCAGAAATTGATTCTCTTTTCATGGAGTACACCGGCAGTTCATAAGACAGCAGTGATACATAAACATCTCCAATAACCTTAAGGTTTACATCTGCGGTCAAATTTGCATAAAGGGGCGGATTAGAGTCGTTTATTTCTTTGATAAGGCTGCTTAGCTCCTCTGTACTATCGCTTTTACCTAATCTGTAAAAACATCCGTCACTATCCGTCAAGTAACATAAAAGTTCATCATCATCAATCAGTAAAATGGAATAAATAAGCTTCCCGTCCAAAAGGGATGTATCCCACGCACTTATATTTAAAAGCTGTTTTAGAAATGGAGCCGGTAGTGGTGTAGGAAAAAACATTTCCATACCTTTTCTATGTGTGAAATACTCTCTATTGATATTTTCCATGGGTTCTGAACTTATGGTCCACTGTGAGGCCAGAAGCTTTCTTGAAAGATTCCAGGTCTTGTCATATAAAGGTGACGAGGTTTTTAACATTGTATTAAAGGAATTACCCAAGTAGATTAGAATTTTCTCGGGGCTTACCACTAGTGTGGGGTCCACCTTTTTTTCACTCTGTATCATTCTAGCGACCGAAAGATGACCAGGGACCCGGGACCATATGGTAAAAGAAAGAAAAAGGCTGATGACCACCAGCAGGATAAGAGTCCATCCCAGGATAGAATCCTTTGACAATGGCAGCACCGCCTTTTTATTTAAGGATTAGAAAAGATTTAAGAGTTTGTATTAGGGAAGAAAGTTCCGGTAATTTAGATTCACTTTCGAGTTGATATACCCTGCGTGAAACTGTTTCAGCACTTCCTGAGGGGAACGTGGCCTTGACTGTAATAATGTTCTCTTTTGATGAGATGGGCACTTGTGTCATAAAAATGCCAGCTGCACCAATAGAGAATCCTTTTCCCTCTTTACGCCCGTTTACCAACACAACGACATTGGATTTCGGTACAGTTTCACCGGTAATCAGTACTTTGTCCGAGGATGTCATAAAATTGTCCTTCGGTTCGCTTAATTTAATAAAATTTTTTGTTTCTTCTGCTTTAGCCGAGGGAGAAAAAAGTATCAAGAGAGCCACGGCTATAATTAAGACTGTCGCAATCCTTTTCATGATAATCTCCCTTTCTGGAAAAAAAACATTTATACCGGTTTTTTCCCCTTTTATCTACTTTAAGTTTAAATGACCAATATTACAGATTTATTACAGCCCGATTAAAAATTAATTACATTTCTTCAATCAGCCCTAGCAAGCTCTTGTGATATAGCAGGAAGCCGTATAGTAACACAGGTTCCCCTTCCTGGTTCACTGTCAATGTTAATCTCACCGTCATGAGCCTGTATTATTTCATGAGCGATTGAAAGACCTAAACCGGTTCCTCCCATTTCTCTTGATCTGGTTTTATCAACTCTGTAAAATCTTTCAAAGATTCGGGGCAGGTCTTCCTTCGGTATTCCTATACCCGTATCTTTGAAGGTTATCTTAACTGTTTTATCAGCATGCTTCAAATCCACAAATATTTTTCCACCTTCCGGTGTATATTTGTAAGCATTGCTCAGGATGTTCTGAAAAACCTGCTCAATTTTGTCTTTATCTACAAAGACTTCCGGGGATTTTTCAGGTACACTCACTTTCAGTGTTTGACCTTTTCTTTTTATGTTTACATTCATTTTGGTGATAACTTCTTTCAGTATATCTCCGGGATCCATTGGTCTTATATCCCATCGGGTTTCCCTGTTATCTAGGCGAGAAAGCTCCAGCAGGTTGTTTACCAAGCGAGTCATCCGGTCAGCTTCGTTATTGATTACATCCATAAATTGGCGGGAAAGCTCTGCTTCCTCCAAAGCACCGTCCAGCAGGGTTTCAGTGTAACTCTTTATGGTGGTCAACGGTGTCCGGAGTTCATGGGACACATTTGCCACAAATTCCTTTCGCATAGCCTCAAGACGGTGTTGTTTCGTTATATCCTGAAAGACTAGAATATGGCCCACTATTCGATTTTCTCGTTTGAGAGGAGCGTAAATGGATTTTAATATGGCATCCTTTGTTTTGATGAGGGTTTCACTGTTATCATAATCATTGCTCAAAAGTTGCTTCATATCAATATTTAATAACCGTTTTAGTTCAGATGAAAAATTCTGTCCCGTAATATCCTCATCCAAAGACAGCATCTGCCTGGCAACAGGGTTTATATGTATAACCATGCCTTCATCATTTAAAGCAATGACACCATCTGCCATGTTTATAAGGATTGCCTCCATTTTCTCCTTTTCATCTGATATCTCTTCCATGGT
>DUNY01000052.1 GCA_012839145.1 Thermoanaerobacterales bacterium | reverse complement strand
GTGGGATTGGCTTTGATTCATCATGCTCAAACATTTCTATTTCAAAGTCCCCATGTCTCATGAAAGCCAATTTTGCATGGTGCTGTGCAAGATACATGGAAAAAACCAGTTCAAAATTCAAATGTTTCTCATACCATTTTATGCTCTCGTCTAAATTTTTTACACTCATGCTAATGTGGAGCGGCTTTAAATATACTTTTTTCATTGGTTTTTCTCCCTTATCATATAATCTTGATTTCTAATCTTTAAATATCGCCCCTTCACAGGCAGATGAAACCATTTTGGCATAGCGCTTTAGGTAACCGCCTACTTTTCGTTTTGGGGGGCCTTGCCAGGTCTTCCTTCTTTGTTCAATGAGCTCATTATCCACCAGTAATTCCAGCCTGCGAGCAGGGATATCAATTTTTATCATATCACCTTCTTCAATCAGGCTTATAAGACCACCCTCCGCCCCCTCGGGGGAAATATGGCCGACACAAGCTCCTCTGGACACTCCGGAAAAGCGGCCATCTGTAATGAGGGCCACATGCCCATCGAGCCCTTGGCCTGCAAGCATGGCCGTCGGTGTCAGCATTTCTTGCATCCCGGGGCCGCCCTTTGGCCCTTCATAGCGGATAACGACAACTTCTCCCTTTTGCACTTCACCCTTTAATATCCCTTGTGCCGCAGCCTCCTCGCTCTCATATATTCTAGCAGGACCGGTATGTGTCAGCATATGTTCCAAAACCGCACCCTGTTTTACAACTGCACCATCAGGACACAGGTTGCCCCTCAAAATAGCAAGTCCACCCTCGTTGCGCCATGGATTATTAAACTCTCTAATTACATTACCATCAGCACCCTTACTGTTACTAAGAACTTCTTTCAAGGGGCGATTTGTTACGCCTATTGTTTCACCATGTATCAGACCGTTGTCATATAGCTCCTTTAGTAATGCACTAATACCACCAACATCGTACAAATCCTCCATATAAACCGCACCAGCGGGATTGAGCTTACATAACTGCGGAGTGTTACGGCTGATTTTATCTATATATTCTAAATCAAGCTTCTTGCCAAGCTCATGGGCGATTGCCGGAAGGTGTAACATAGTGTTTGTAGAGCATCCTATAGCCATTTCCACACTTAAGGCGTTGTCAAAGGCCTTGTCAGTTAATATATTACTTGGTCTGCGATTTTCCTTTAGCACTTCCATTACCTGCATTCCTGCCATCTTGGCAAGCCTCCTGCGTTCCGCAGAAACAGCAAGAATCGTCCCATTGCCGGGAAGTGCTAAACCGAGAACTTCAGTTAGGCAGTTCATCGAATTTGCCGTATACATACCCGCACAAGATCCACAACCGGGACAAGAGTGATTCTCAAGTTCCTTCATTTGGCTGTCCGTATATTCACCTATGCTATATTTTCCTACAGCTTCCGTAAGATCGGAGCCGGCTATTCTACGGCCTTCAAATTTTCCTGCAATCATCGGTCCTCCACTTATGAAAATGCAAGGCAGATCTAAGCGACATGCGGCCATCAGCATACCAGGTACTATCTTGTCACAATTGGGTATGAAAACAACTGCATCAACCGGATTCGCCATCAGCATTGACTCCACACTGTCGGCAATTAGCTCACGGCTTGGGAGGGAATACTTCATACCTATGTGGTCCATGGCTATGGCATCACAAACTCCTATGGTGTTAAATTCGAAAGGAACACCTCCTGCCATTCTTATGCCGGCTTTTACAGCATCAGCAACATCATTTAGATGAATATGCCCAGGGACCAAATCATTTTTTGAATTAACCACCGCTACAAAAGGCCTTTCCATCTCTGCATCGGTAATAGTTAAAGCCTTTAGCATCGCTCGCTGTGGTAGAGTCAGCGGACCTTTTTTAATAATATCGCTACGCATTTTTATTCATCCTTTCCTGTTATTTTTTTCCATGATCTCAATAATTACAGAAGGATCCTTTTTTGCAAGACCCTCCACCATTGCTTGATCATAAGGCTCTTTTGCTTTTATGGCAATTGGGATATCGCACTCCACCTGCTTTGCCATGTCCAAGATTAAGTTAAAATCCTTAACCATAAGTTCAACTCCGGAAGGTGACTCAAAATCACGGGGGATTATATAGCGCTCAACAGAACGCTCAAGCATCCAGCTTCGACCCCATGAGGTAAGGAGTACACGGTATAAGGATTTAATGTCGATGCCGGATTTCTCAGCCAAAAGCATTGCTTCACAGACAACGGCCTGATTTACCCAAGTGAGAAGCTGGTTTATCAATTTCGCCTTCTGGCCAAGACCGCTCTCGCCCATATATTGAATATTGGAACCACACATGTTTAATAATGGCCGTGCCATTTTTAATGCTTCTTCATTTCCACCTGCCATAATTGCTAGTGTACCTGCCTTTGCGCCGGCTGAACCGCCACTTACAGGACAATCCAAGTAATAAGCACCTTTTTGTTTAAACAGCTCCATAATTTCAACTGCTGTATTCGGAGAAATCGTGCTAAAGTCTAAGATAATAGTCCCTCTACTAATATATTCTGCAATATCTTGGGTAACTGCACGCACTGCCGCATCTGAGGTGAGATTGATACAGATAAAGTCAAACTTTTCTACAGCATCTTTTAACTCCTGAGCCAGGATGGCACCTTGCTCAACCAGAGATCGAACATGGGGCTTGTCTTTTGTCCTGTTCCAAATGGTCAGTTTTCCGTTTTTCTTCAAAAGGTTTTCCGCCATTCCAACGCCCATCTCACCAATACCTAGATAAGATATCTTCATGTCCTTTCCACCTCTTTTTATATTTTATTTACTAATCCCACTATTCTCGTAGTGATATATTTAGTCCCCATTCTTAATGGTTTTTCTATAATCATTTTTATTCATTTTAAATGAGATACTTTTCAAAGATGAATGCTAATAGTGATCAGATTGCAGTTTAACTATTCTATGGGTTCCAATGATGCTTGAAAATGACGTAGAATTGGGGGCTCCCATGTTATTCTATAGCCATGTTTAATCTCGTGTGCTCGGGCTTTAATTCTAATAAGTGCATCCACAATGATGTCTAGGTGAGCCTGAGTATATACCCGACGTGGTATTGCCAAACGGGTAAACTCGAATTGTGAACGAAGCTGCTCTTTTGTATCAGGGTCATTGCCAAGCATAAACGAACCTATGTCACAGGATCTAATACCAGCTTCTTTATAAAGTTTCACAGCCAGTAATTGTCCCGGAAACTCATAGTATGGAATCTGAGGGTATATCTCCGCTGCGTCCACAAAGACACCATGTCCCCCTACCGGTGATTGGTATGAAATCCCTGCATCATCAAGTCTTGAAGCCAGATATTCCATCTGACCTATCCGGTATTTTAGATAATCTTCATCAATACCTTCATATAATCCAATAGCTAAAGCCTCCAGGTCGCGGCCTCCAAGACCTCCATAGGTATAAAAACCCTCATTTGCAATACAGTTTGCTTTGATTTTTAAAATCAAAGGAGATTTACCATCTTTTATGCCGATAATACCACCCATATTCACAATTGCGTCTTTCTTTGCAGACATAGTAAACATATCAGCATAACTAAAGATTTTTCTTGTAATTTCTTTTATAGACATGCTTTTAAATTCTTCCTCACGCTGTTGAACAAAATATGCGTTTTCCGCAAAACGGGCCGCATCGATATTCAAGGGAATATTATATCTTTCACAAACTTCCTTAACTTTCCTCATATTATCGATGGATACGGGCTGTCCGCCAGCTGAGTTGTTGGTAATGGTCATAACAACCATACCTATATTCTCAGCACCAAGTTTATTTATAAGCTTTTGAAGCTTTTGAATATCCATATTACCCTTAAAAGGTGCCCGGTGCTTAGGATCTTTTGCCTCTTCAACCAAGCAATCTATAGCTCTTGCACCGGCTATCTCCACATGCGCACGAGTAGTATCAAAAAACATGTTAGAAATGGCGTATTTCCCTTTATTGAGGAATATGGGAAAAAGGACCTTCTCTGCGGCTCTACCTTGATGGACCGGTTGAATGTAATCATATCCAAATATGTCCTGCCCGGCTTGTACAAGCTTGTAGAAACTGGCAGATCCGGCGTAGGCCTCGTCTCCCCTCATCACACCCGCCCACTGTTCAGTACTCATTGCATTTGTCCCAGAATCAGTTAACAAGTCAATGTACACATCTTCTCCTCTTAGATTAAAGACATTATACTTTGCCTCTTTAATTTTCTGTTCTCTTTCTTCACGGGTCAATATCTTAATTGTTTCTACCATTTTAATTCTGAAAGGTTCCGGAACATATTTTTTGTTCATGATAAAAACTCCCTTCATGTTATCTGTTTAGATTCATTTTCACACTTTATTTACTATGTTTTCTAATTGCTGGAGATCGCAAATTATATAACGTCCTTTTTCTTTTTTAATAATACCCATATCAGTAAATTCTCTGAAAATTTTGCTCACTGATACTCTAGAGGATTTTATTAAATCTGCCATGTCCTGATGGGTAAAGGGAAGATCAATTAAAACTCCGTTGGTTGCTGGCTGACCGTACATTGATATTAAGTATATCAAAACACCGGCTATCCTATAGCGAATATCACCGAAGGATAAACCCAACACCTGACTAACATATAAATAGGTTTTTCTGGAAAGAACAGTCATTACTGCAAAGCTAATTTTACTGTTGGTACTTATTACCTCAAAAAAATGTTTAATAGGAATTCGGTAAAGTTGACAATCTACTATGGCAATCGCACTATAAGGTATGGTCATGCCTTCAAAAAGCCCTTCCTCACCAAAAAGTCCACCTTTTTCAGCAAACATTATTATCTTTTCTTTTCCCTCTCTACTAAGAGAGCGCATCATGACTCTACCGGATTTAACAATGTAAACCGACTCTGAAATATCCCCCTGTCTTTTTATAACAGTTGATGTAGGATAACTAATCAAATACTCTTTACTCAGTAAGGGTTCCCATGTCTCAAGACATATTTTCAACCACGGGGAAGTGTTTTTAAAGGTTTCAATGCTACCCATTTTTCCTGCAGGGCAATGAGTTTGCAAAAGCCTCGCCTCCCATGTTAAATATTAGCACAACTTCAACTTTAATAATGTAAAATACTTAACATTTTATATTATATATCACAAAATTCTTAACGCAAAAGCTTTTTTCTGTAGATCTTTATCTGGAGAAAACCGCCAAACATTGAATAACCCTCAAATGTCGGCCATTATTAATAATTTTAGCACTAACACCACCGCAAAATACATGGTAGGGGACAAACCTATGCCCGCCTAATAATCACGCGATATAGCAGTAATTACATAAAGCGGCCGAACAATAATCGATTGGTAGGAAGTCAATCAGCTACTTGCTGTTAAGCCTATGTCCTAGGGTTTTAGTGGCTAGCAGTCAAAGAACCGCTCCTACGTTGTTTGGCTCTGTGGTTCCAATAAAGACTAAAACCATGTTATTTCACGGTAGTCCCAATAAAGACTAAAACTACTCCCGTTAAAATAATAATAATTTTTATAATATCCACACGACCTGCAAGGCCAGTGATGCCTAATAGGCTTACGATCAAAAATATCATAGGCCCGAAAACTCCCAAGCCTGCATTGATCCGTGTGGCTGTTACAACGCTGTTGCTTTTTAAAAATATTATAGCAGCACCGAATTCCACTAGTGCTGAAATAAACCGCATTGTAGCCATAGCAATTAAAATCGGATCCATGGAAATCCCTCCTGTTGAACGAGACTCATTTAATCCCCGGTAAATTTCTCAAGAGATATCCGCATTACAATAAATAAAAACGTCATTGCTATAAGATCCCTGCTTGGTTGTCATCCTGAAGGCTTTGCCTGAAGGATCTAGTTTAAGATTTCTAAGACGCTTTGCTCCTTCGGAATGACAGGAAATGCTTTCATTTATCGAGGTGTTGGCTTCGCAGTGCAGTCCTCATATTGCGGGATGTGCTTTGCACGCCCGTTGACCTTGGCCACACCACTCGATTGAATATCCTCTAGCAGTATAGGGCATTTTAAATATATGCGAAAAAAGGAGAGGTCATGATGAAAAGAGGTACGAAAATCCAAGTGTTTTTACTTTGCCTAGTACCTTTTATAATGGTGCTGGGCAATTCAATGCTTATACCGGTGTTGCCAAAGATTAAAAGGGCGGTGGAAATAAACCAGCTTCAGGTAGGACTCATGATAACCGCTTTTTCAGTTCCCGCCGGTATTGTGATACCCCTCGCCGGAATTCTTTCCGATCAGGTAGGCCGCCGGAAGGTTATGGCCCCGGCATTAATTATATACGGTCTTGGTGGGATATTAGCAGGAATTGCTTCTATGATTTTCGAGAAACCCTTTTGGGGTATTATGGCAGGTAGAATAATACAGGGCATTGGAGCAGGGGGAACATATCAATTAGCAATGGCCATGGCGGGAGATGTTTTTCAGACTCAAGAAAGGGTGTTGGCTTTGGGCCTTCTGGAAGCTTCCAACGGTTTGGGCAAGGTGGTAAGCCCAATCTTAGGGGCCGGTTTTGCTCTTATATCATGGTATTTCCCCTTCTATGCTTATGGCTTTCTGTCTATTCCCATTGGTCTTGCAATCTTCTTCTTGATTAAAGAAAAGGCGGAATTTAAAAAGCAACCTTTCCAAAATTACATTGATGCTGTAAAAGAAATTTTTAAAAACAAAGCCGCCGAGCTTTTATCAAGTTTTTTCGCCGGCATGGCGGCACTTTTTAGCCTTTTTGGGATTTCATCCTTATACTCGGATATCCTTGAAAAGGATTTTGGAATTTTCGGCATTAAAAAAGGCCTTATAATGGCCGGCCCCGTTTTCGTGATGGCTGCACTTTCATTCATACTTGGACTGCTGTTGGAAAAGACGAAAAACAAAGGCCTTAAGGCCTTTGTCGTTACGGGTATGTTTTTTATCTTATCCGGACAGGGTTTGTTTTTGTTGTTGAAAGGAATGTGGCTTAAGTTTGCTTCTTTGGTCCTTCTAGGAGCCGGAGTGGGATTGGTGATGACCCCGGTTAATACATTAGTTACAGGATCCTGCAGCACTAAACGGCGGGGAATCATAACCTGCCTTTACGGAAGCCTCCGGTTTTTCGGCGTTGCTATAGGGCCTCCCCTTTACGGTCTGTCGGAAAAATACGGCCTTATTCCCATTGTATCTGTAATGAGTCTTGCACCACTTACATCTTTGATAATATCCTTTGTTTTTATTAATATCAACAAAGTCTTGCAGCAAGGTAAATCTCAAAAAGCAAGCTTTGCTCCGACCGTAGAAGGCTCCTCTAATCTCAAGCAACCATCGCATTCTTCATCTAAAAAGTCACTTACCTTCAAAAGAAAGCTGCGATAAGCGGGAATATCCTTTTCTCGTGGTCTTGAAAGGGGGTTTTCTATTGAGCCCTTGAGCTTTCCTTGGGAAAAAACCAATATTTTGTCCGAAAGATCAATGGCTTCTTCAATGTCATGTGTAACGAAAACTACCGTAACCCCAGTTTTTTGCCATACCTTAAGGAACATTTGGTGGATTGCCCGGCGACTGAAAGCATCAAGACTGCCAAAAGGTTCATCCATAAGAAGCAACTTAGGCCTCACAGAGAGGGCTCGGGCTATGGAAGCCCGTTGTTTCATACCTCCCGACAATTGATAGGGGTGAAAACCCCCAAATCCTTCAAGACCCACTAGTTCAAGATATGCCTCAGCTTTTTTGTTAAAATTCTCCCGTCCTTTATCTACGACTCTCATGGCAAACACAATGTTCTCTTTAAGAGTAAGCCATGGAAAAAGCTGATCCAACCCCTGAAAAATCATAAACCTATCAGGACCGGGTTTTGTCACTGGTCGGCCATTTAAACTAATTTTCCCATTATTTGTCTTCTCAAAACCGGCTATGCATCTGAGTAGGGTGGACTTCCCGCAACCTGAAGGCCCTATTATGCTTATAAAATGACCTTTATTAACGCAAAAATTAATATTTTTTACTCCTACTACCTTCCTTTTGCCGGACTCATATATTTTTGTTATTTCCGAAACGGTTAGCAGATTGCTCAAGGCTATTAACCTCCTTAACTTATGATGGTTTTCCATTTTCTAACGGTTCTTTTTTCCACTCCGGCAAAAATCAAATACTCTACGGCAATACCTATCAATACTATTATGAGCATACCGGCAAATACCCCAGGGGTCTCCATCATAAATCGCTTTTTATACAAATACCAACCTAAGCCACCCTGACCGCCAGCTGCACCGAAAACCAGCTCTGCCGCGACTGATGCTTGCCAAGCTCTGGCCCACCCGGTCCTAAGCCCGCTTAAGATGTGGGGAAAAGAAGCCGGCAGCATTACTTTCATTGCCAGCTCCCACCCGGCAAGGCCTAAATTCCTGCCGACTTCCAGTTGGTTTACCGGAATCGAACGGAATCCCGTATAAAAATGATTTATTAACGGCCATACAGCTGAAAACACGATTACAAAAAGAATGGCCTTTATACCTATGCCAAACCATAGAATTGCAACGGGTAGTATTGCAATACCGGGTAACGGATGCATTATAGCCATCAAATCGGTGACAATTTCAGCGAAAAATTTACCGCTTATGGATATGAAGGTTCCAAGCATGGCTAAAACTATGGCCACAATAAGACCCATGCCGATTATTTTCAGAGAGAATAATGTCTTGCTTATTATATCCAGCCGTTCCGTCCACAAGGCAATTGCGATACTGCCAACTCCGGGAAAAAGCAACTTGGGGTATCCTCCAGCCAGTCGAATCAGCTCCCATATAATAGCTGCAACCAGTATAAAAGCAATTTTCCATAAGAAATCACGCAACCAAATCTCCTCCTATTTAGACCACTGTATCTTTTCCAACGTGCAGGAGCCTCCCTCTCTTTTTCCCACCTGTGCTAAAATGTTTTCCCAAGCTATGTCCGATAATCTTTCCGGCACCCTGAATATATAGCCAGCTTCCTTCATAAAATCGGCAAAACCCATAAGCCCGTACGGAGCGGTAGTGTAATTCACCCCTTCGGCAGTGAGGTATTTAAGCAGTTTTTCTTTTTCGATTTTAAACTCTGGTGCCAAAAGCTCCGCTGTCTCTTCTTTATGCTCATTTACCCAGTTCATGGCTTCATTGAGCCCTTGGACAAAAGCCGCATATCCTTGAGGGTTATTATCATGATATGATTGTGTGACAATTGAGACATTGAAATTGAAATCTTGCCCGAAAGCATCAAATCCGTCAAGAACCACTTTATAACCCGGTTGCTCCATTTCTTCAAAAAGGTATGGAGGTGTAGTAAAATGAGCCACTACATCTTTTTTGGCAAGCATGGCCTGAGCTCCATCTGGATGGGGCAGAGCCACCAAATTGTCATCCAGGGCATTGGGGTCCCCCACTCGCTTTTTTAATGCCATGGATAGCAATATATGCTGTATGCTGCCCGGTGACGGCACCGCTATCTTATGCTCCGGTTTAAAATCCTGTATTGTTTTAATATTTTCATCATACGCCACCAACGAAACAGGTGTTACACAATATCCTGCCGCAATCTTAGCCGGCAGTCCCTTATCCCATCCTATCAGATAAGGGGGAATTCCCATGAAAGCAACATCCAACTCATTGGCAGCCATGGCTTCTCGAACAGTTCCCCCGGAGCCCAAGGTCAACCACTCCACTTTCAATCCGTATTTGGAAAAGAAGTCGATCTTCTCTGCCACCATAAGCGGTGCATAAACCAGACCGAATTGTTTTGCCACCCGAATGGTTGAAAGCTTTTCCTTTTCCTCGGCCATCACCTGGGCTTCTCCCATATCCTTCCGTGAGCATCCAGAAAATATGGTTGTAAAAAGGATCACAACTAGCAGTACAGCATAAACCCTCTGTTTTTTGAAACAAAACATCCCATCACCCTCCAAAAAGTAAATCTCATACCATAGTATTTTAGTGGACAGGGAGTTGTGAATTTTTTATGATATTTTTTAATAGAGTTTATAAAAGATATGGTTTAAAGGTAGCGTAGTTAACCCATGGTAACTCAAGGAGCTAAACGCAACTTTCTCACCCTTGAAAGATTAAGTATTAGTGGCGTTTCAAGAGAGACATAACTTTTTGGAGGTGACGGGTTTGAAATCCTATTCCCTGATTTTTATGATTTTTATTCTGGGGGTATTAAGTAAAAACCGGCTGATATACATTTCAGCCGGTGTGCTGTTAGTATTTTCCCTGTTAAATTTAATGCCAAACTCCCCATCCTCACAGAAAGTTATCCTGGATGTGGGTGTAATACTGTTGGTTATCGGTGTTATGATGCCCTTTTCCCAAGGGAAGATTTTAGCTTCAGATGTTTATAAAAGTATTTTTACTGTAAAGGGATGTGTAGCTTTTTTTATTGGTACAGTGTCTTCAGTTATGGCTCGGAACGGTATGTATTTAATGAAAAATAATCCTGAGGTAATGATAGGACTATTGTTGGGGACTATCATCGGCACAGTCTTTTTCAGGGGTATACCGGTAGGGCCGCTGGTGGCTGCCGGTCTGGCAGCGTTTTTAATAAATTTAATTGAAAGAATTATATAAAGTTGATTTTTATGCTGTTTAGTATAAAAAGTTTGCCAGGCTTTAAACGCAAAAATTAATTGGATTTTTTTATTTCTAACCAAATTTATCCTTT
>DUNY01000097.1 GCA_012839145.1 Thermoanaerobacterales bacterium | reverse complement strand
CATTTCGCTTCATCCCATAATACAAGCTTTTGTCCAAGGCCTTTTTTCAGTGCCTCTTTGTAAAGGTAATCACCTATTATTATGTCCAAACATCCCATACCCCGAGAGCTGAACAATGTAATCTCATCGTCTTTTTCCCGACCGGGTTTTTTACCGCATACCACTTCATTTAAAGCCCATATGTTTTTTTCATCTAAGTCGCCCTTTTGAACCATTTGTTTTATAACTGAAAGATCATTTTCTTTCATCTGGTCCCAGCTATCAACTACGACTTTATTGGCTTTTTTCACAACTCCTGCTTCCACTTCCCAAGAGCTCATCTGTATAACCATAGCCCCGGATTTTACCCACTCAGCTTTAACAAAGGGTTTTCTGCTTGTGGTCATAGTAGTTATTATATCGGCATCGATTACTGTTTCTTCCACATTGTTCGTTGGAATGACCTGTATCTCACCTTCAAACTCTGCGGCAAGCTTTTCTGCCTTTTGCAGATTTAAATCACAAAGTTTTACCTGCTCCAAGCTTGGAATTACCTGCTTCAATGCCATTATCATAGTTCGGCCAATCACTCCTGCCCCAACACAGCCTGCCACCTTGGCACCTTTGGGAGCAAGATATTTGGCGGCAACTCCGGCCGCAGCGGCTGTCCTCATGGCCGTAATTACCATTCCGTCCATGATAGCAACCGGCTGGACCGTCACCGGGTCACTTAAAATTACCAAATCTATTCCCATGGGTAAATCACCGGTCTTGGCATTGGCCATGGACTCGGCCGCCCATTTGATTCCAGGCCGATTTACGTCACCGCCTATATATACCGGCATGGAGAAAAAATGGGACTGGGGATTGGAACCAATGGGGATTCCAAACACAGTCTTCGGGGGATTTATAATCTCACCGTGACCTTCCAGATAAAAGGCCTTTTCCACCATTTCCAAGACTTTTCCCATATTTAATATTCCGGCTGCAATTACATCTTCCTGCTGCATAAAAAGTATCTCTGTTTTCATTGAAAATACCCCCAATTATTGCTTAAACCACTTATTTTCTAACTCTTCGATAGTGCCGTCGGCCATCATTTCGTCGATAATTTTGTTCAGTTTCTCAAGCATTTCAGTAGAACCTTTTTGCAGAACAATTCCCGGATCTTCGTCTTTTTCAAGCACTGTCTCCAGTGCCACTTCAAGTTCTAGTTCTTTCGCCTTTTCATAAGCCACGGGCAGATCTACTACAAAAGCAGCCAGTCTACCTTGCTTTACATCAAGGGCTCCTGCATTGGCATCAGTGTAGTATTTAACCTGAGATTCATTAACGGCTCCTGCATCTATTTGACCCTTTGCCCAAGTAGCCATGGTGGTTCCGGTTTGAACTCCGAATTCATATTTTAAAACATCACTGAGTTCTTTAATCTCTGCTTTGCCGTCAGGTTTAGCCAAAATACCGTGTTTTGTTTTGTAGTAAGGTTTTGTAAAGTCCGCCTCTTTCAATCTTTCTTCGTCTGGGCTCATACATGCGATAATAGCATCAATTTTACCCTGCTTCAAAGATGCAATAAGGCTTTCAAATTCCAAAGGCTCAATTTTAACCTCAACTCCCAAACGCTTTCCTACTTCTTGGATAAGATCCATGTCAAAGCCTGCAAAGTTACCTTGCTCATCGACAAACTCAAAAGGCGGATAGTCGGGAGATGTCCCCACAACCCATACTTTCTTTTCCTCGTTCGGCTGCTCACCGGCATCGGGTTTATCTTGACCCTGCTGCTCGGTTTTGCCGCATCCTGCAATACCCAATATTAAAGTGAAGCATAAAACATAAACTAATACTTTCCCTGATTTCTTCATTTTCATCCTCCTAAACGGTTTAAATAACTGGCTATAATTATACACCCTTATGTATAATTATTCAATACCCTATTTAAATAGACGCAATTTTTTAACTTCTGCTTAGAAGGATAGTGTTTTCCGGGGGTTCTATT
>DUNY01000025.1 GCA_012839145.1 Thermoanaerobacterales bacterium | reverse complement strand
ATGCCTTTATAAGAGATAAACTTGAATTAATTTTCACATTGCAGGATTTAGTATATTTTATATAGAATTACTAATATGAGACTATTTTATACTTTCTAAAGTTAGATTATTTACATTGCTTAACACATTCATTATGGCCGCGAGACTTATCATGATTGTTGTAAAATCCAACAACTTCGCAAAATGCTTTATTTGAATGATTATAAGATTATTTAAACCTAATCTCAGAATTTTTAGCAGATCAATAAAAATAAAGCCCCATATAAACCCAATCCTTTTCAAAAAGATATTTCAAAGCTTTCGAATTGAAACATGTATTTCTAACTTTCCCCTCGTATATCCCTGTACATGCCTATATATACAAGTGGTACAATTCTTGCATGTAAATTGTTAATAACCTAAATAATGTTAATTTAATATAAAAGTATTATTGTCCAAACAAGTTTAGATATATAAAATTGAGCTTTGGACGATAACAACATATTTTGGGGGTGATCTCTAAGAACATAGAAGAGTATTTCAAGATTAGAAGGCAACGATCATTGCTAAATTTGAAGCAGAAGATATCCTTACATTCTTGATTTGTTAAGCTTTTTAGCACAGTAGGGACATTTGATGACTGCATATTCTTAGTTTTACTTCTTATATTAATAAACAGAACAGATTATATATTTAAACTAGCCTCTATTTGCGATTGTTGTAGTGGTAATGTGAATGAGCAACACAGCGAGGCATGTTTGGTGAGGCACGTGGCCTTTGCATTGTAAGCGGGATTCAGAATTTTTTAAAGTGCCTACCACTTGTTTTGACGGCTTTTTTTGAGCTTCAAATTAGACTCCGCTGTTATTGAGTTAGCAATAGTGAATTTAAAGTCTTGACAATAACACATTAGTTAAAAATAAAAAGCCGGACAGAAATTGTTTCTAAATTTAAAGGAGGGGTATGTAGTGTTTACAAACAAAAACAAGATTACTCCGATTGTTGTTATTTTATGTGCAGCGATGTTTATGCTGCTGATTTCCGGATGTGGTGCTAAGGAAGAAACTTCTAATGGGGCTGCTAAAGATACTCCTAAAGATGCTGAAGCGGTTGAGATTGTTATGGGTCATCCCTTTGCAGCTCAGCATCCAATCAGCCAAAATATTCTACTACCCTTAGTTGACGAACTGGCGGAGAAAAGCGATGGACGAATCAAGCTGACAATCCATGCTGGCGGTTCAGTAACCAGCCCTGCCACTATCCGTGAAGACGTTGCAACTGGTGTCATTGACATGGGCTGGACTTTGCAAGGGTATACACCCGGCAAATACCCGCTTACAGACGTGGTGGAACTGCCGTTCCAATTTGATTCAACTCTCCAAGCATCATATGTACTGTGGGAATTACTCCAGCAATCTCCGGAATTCCAGGAGGAATACGGTGATGTAAAGGTGGTGGGTCTCTGGATGACTGACCCGGGAGAACTTCTTACAAAAGAGCCTGTTTTAAATCCGGAGGATTTGGATGGAATGCGGATTCGTTTTGCCGGCGCAGCTCAAGAATCAATGATCAGTAAATTCGGGGGTACACCTGTTGGTATGGCAATGCCGGAAGTATACGATGCGTTGCAGCGGGGAGTTATTGATGGAGTAGCCAATGGCCCTTCTGTTATTGAGTCCTACAAATTAAATGAGGTTATAAACCATACAACACGGGGTTTGAATTCTTTCTATTCTGCTCAAGTTATTTTTATGAACAAGAGCAAATGGGACAGTCTTTCCGCAGAGGATCAAGAAATCTTGGCTAGCCTTACCGGAGAGGCAATTTATAGAAAGGCAACTGATATTTACAGTGCCGGTTATCAAAAAGGTATGGACATGGCTGTAGAGTCTAATGTTACTATAAATGACATAACTCCTGAGCAACGAGAAGAATGGAAAGCTAAGACTGAACATAT
>DUNY01000473.1 GCA_012839145.1 Thermoanaerobacterales bacterium | reverse complement strand
GGTCACCCGATACATACCTTGAAACTGGAAAACCGCGCTCTGGAAGAGTTGATGGAAAACGAAATAAAACCTCGGGCTGAAGCACTAAAAACAGTGGATGATGTTGAGCAACAGAAAAAAATGACTCTGGAACTTTTAGAAAAGTACAATTTGCTCTTTGACATTGATAAACATTATAGTCGCAAAGAAAACCTGATATTTCCCTATCTTGAAAAATGTGGTATTACAGCGCCGCCAAAGGTTATGTGGGGAGTGGATGATGAAATCCGAGCCGAAATAAAGGATGTCATCAAGGAGCTCAGGAATTATAATCCGGCCTCAAAGGCGGAAATCATAAACAAGATCCAAAAAAATCTTGAACGAGTACAAGAGATGATTTTTAAAGAAGAAAAAATCCTCCTGCCCATGGCCGTTGAAAACTTGACTCAAGATGAATGGTATGAGATTTATAAACAGAGTGATGAAATAGGTTTTTGTATTGTTGAACCTGCTGCCCAGTGGAAACCTGAAAATATAAATTTCACGAAGACAAAGGACATTATAGCCGATGATAGCACTAAAGGTTCTATTAAATTTGGTACGGGTGTTCTCACACCCAAACAAATAGAGCTTATGTTCAATCACATGCCTTTTGATATAACTTTTGTAGATAAAGATGATACAGTTAAATACTTTTCCGCAGGTCTTGAAAGGATCTTTACTCGGACCAAAGCCGTTATCGGCCGCAGTGTCCACAACTGTCACCCACCGGCTAGCGTTCATATTGTAGAAAAGCTGGTCAAAGACTTTAAAGACGGTATAAAAGATATGGAAGAATTTTGGATAAATATGGGTGGAAAAATGATCCATATTCGATACTTTGCTGTCAGAGATGAAAAGGGTGAGTTTGTCGGAACTTTAGAAGTTACCCAAGATATAAGCAGAATTAAAGAGCTGAAAGGCGAAAAAAGATTGGTAGAATAAAAAAGACCCGAGAGGGTCTTTTTTATTATGGGCTTTAGCATGCTTAGCTCGCCTAAGGTGTGAACCGACAAACTACCCGCTATACGGATGCGCTTATAATATTTATGCTGTTAAAGATTCTTATTTATTTTTTTAGTTGAGACCTTACGAAATCTATGACCAAATTTTGGGAATCTAAGTCAAGTTTACGAAACATATCGATTAGAGATAATTCTAAGGTAGTTAGATATGGGTGATCTTGCTTTTCCAACAGCCTGTCTTCTGTTTGACCTGGACCTGATCCTATTCCCTTTAATAACCAATCAATGGAAATATTAAACCTGTTGGATATTGTAATAAGTGCCGGAACAGTAGGCTTTGAACGACCCGTTTCCCAATCTCCCACGTTCCCCCTGGAAACATTTATAATTTTTGCAAACTCAGGTTGACTTAAGTTAAAAAAAGTTCTAAGGTATTTTAATCTAGATATAAAATCTTCCATTAGCACACACCTTTTATAAAAGTTGTTTTAGGTGTAGAAACTTGATTCTACATCCCATTTTCTACACGCTGCCCCTGCTAAGTTTGCCCCCTTGTAGGGGCGGTCTCTGACCGCCAGCTATAAGAATAACAACGGTCCAACTTAAAAGGGGACGCTTTCAGTCATCTTCACCTCAAAAGAGTTTCCACAGTAAAACCAATATTTAATCATAAAAAGGATTGCATATCACGTATCTACGTGATATAATATACTACAAATAGTTGTACAACTAGAATATAGCATTCAAAAAATTATAAGGCAAGTTTCAAAGTTTCTCCATGTTTTAAGACATTGGTAATGAGTTTCTATTCCGATTGTAGATAAAACTACTACAAGGAGGTATGTTTAAGCTATGGAGAGTTTCCATACTGCTTTTAAAGAAATGATAATTGAGAGGACATATGAAATCGGCAACAAGATATTAATAAAAAACAAAGAACGTAGGGATATAGAAGAAAAAATTTACGAGCTGTATAGCGAAATTGAGAAGCTTTTACCTGACGATATGAAGAATCTTATATTTAAGCATGAAGAACTAGTTAATTCAAACGGAGCATTAACAGAAAAAATAGTTTACGAACAAGGCTTAAGGGATGGGGTGGAGCTTATAAAAATATTAGGTTTAATTTGATCATATATGAATTCGAGCTTAATTTTTCAATCACGCAATTAAACTGCTGATATCTCTTG
>DUNY01000148.1 GCA_012839145.1 Thermoanaerobacterales bacterium | reverse complement strand
GAAATGTTTTGTTTAATGTGGTTATTAACTGGCTGCGGCGCTCCGTAGGTACAAGTTGAATGGTAAGCTCAATACCTCTTTCATGTAATTTCCAAAATTCCTCAGCTTCCTCAGGAGTGACGGAAATAGTTCGCGTAACTTGTTTGCGTCCGCTTTTAAATTGCATACCGCCAATAATAACTTCTTTTATTTCAATTCCCATTTCAAGTAAAGCCGATAATGCCTCAGGACCTTTTACCAGTACAAGTGTACTGGTTTGGGCTTTACTTGCATTTACAATCGCCTCATAACCGTCTTTAACAGGTAGAACATCCACAGCAATATTTGACGGAGCTACGGCATTGATAATCTGGCGCTGTATTGGATCACCTGCCACTTGATCATCCACTATAATTATTTTTTCCAACTTATAATACCTTGTCCATGCTGTTATTACCTGTCCGTGAATTAGCCTGTCATCAATCCTGTAATTAACGTTACCCATTTTTTCACCGTCCCATGAATAATCAGATCAATTTGTCGTTAAATCGGTTCTAAAAGCCTTACACTGTTCACACCGGCGTCCTTAGCCACATCCACCAATTCAGACAGGGTTTTTGTCTCATTTCTTTGAAATAAAACCTCCAAAACCATACCTAGGTTGATACCGGTAACACCCTGACAGTTTGGGGTTGAAGAAATAATTTTCCATGCACTGTTGGCAGGTGTTCCTCCGAACAGATCTGCCAAAATTAATACACCTTTACCACTGTCTACTTCGTGTATGGCTTTTTCCAAGTCCCGGACAAACTTATCCGGCCCCGAACTCTCTGTCAGATCCACTGATGTGATATTTTCCGCATCCTTCATAAATAAGTTTACCGTCTTTCTAAGACATGTACCCAATTCTCCATGGGCTGCAATAACTATACCTACCATTCCATCACTCCCTTTTACCTATAAAAGATTAGTAAGGATATTGGGCTGAAATCATCACCCCCTAAAATCTTTTATAAAAAAACCCACAACTCTGAAACCTTGCAAAACCCTTAACGGATTTGCTATAGTAATATTTGCAGGTTTCGTGCCAATAAGTGTTTAAAAGCTTGCAATTATAAACCTAATCCTGCCTTTAACATAAGGTATTATAGGTAATAGACGTTACTATTAATATAAAAATATTACTATTCAAATCAGAAAAAATAAACAGAAGTCACAGATAATGACTTCTGTTTAAACAGATATTAAACACTACACCTAAAAACATTCACTATTTAACGGACCAAAAGGACTCCATCCGATCTAAATTAAATTTAATGGTCTTAAACAGACCCTTTTCACTGAGATTAGATGTTTCGTCTTTTCCAAATTTGTTTTGATTTAATAGAGAATATATTTTCTCAAGTTCTTCATCACCGGATAAAGATTCGATAGAAATAAAAGGTTTGTCAACTTTAGGGTCTACAGAACCGATAATTGCGATGATATTATTGAATTCGGGTAAATTATAAATATTTTGTTTTAATTCATTTCCGTCTTTCCCAGCAACATTGACTACTCTCAGATGTTGTGTGTTCATTTTATTAAGCAGTTTTCGCCGTACATTTCGTGAGATTCCTTGAGACCCGACAGTGGCAAATACAACCACATCGATTCCCTTAGATGTATTAAAATCTAAACTGCTCCCTTCCGGTGTCATTTTCATAAGATTATTTGCCACCTCATTTAAATCAAGGTCCGGCTCCAGTGCTAATCTTATGGCTTCAACCACAATAGCCGTAGAAACCCTGCTTATTGTTTTAACTTTTATGCCGGTTTTTAAGCTTATCTCCCTTGCATAATCTCTAACTGAAGAATGGTCACACAAAAAAATTACACCTTTGCCTTCATCCACGGCCTGTATGGTTTGACTGATAGCAGTCTTGTACTGAATAGCTTTCCAATCTGAATGCAGCCTGAGGCCGGTTCCGTGGTCCGTTCCTAAAAGATTCTGGGCCACCTTTACCATTTGCTCGGCTCTTTCACCTCTGCTGCTTACCACCACTGCAACTCTGGGAGACTCTTCTCTTTTCCATGTCTGAACTTTATTGACAATCAAAGCAATATAATCTATTTCGCTTTCAGGTATATCCTTGTTTATTAACACAGATAAGGCCTT
>DUNY01000348.1 GCA_012839145.1 Thermoanaerobacterales bacterium | reverse complement strand
GTTGCGTATTATGGTCCCTCGCTAGTGCAAACAGTTATGGGGGCACTTCCTACATGGGTAATGGCTGGGCTTAATACGGTAGGGAAAGCATTGCCGGCCATTGGGATTGCTATGTTGATTAAATATATGGCTAGAAAAGAACTAATTCCGTTTTTTGCCCTAGGTTTTGTAGTAAATGCTTTTAGTGAAAGCCCAGATCTTATGTATACAGCGTTACTAGGTATAATTCTTGGTTTGGTATATGTTTCTATAAAGCCAACATTTGAATCTGTTTAAATTAAAGGAGGGGGCGTAATGCATCAAAACGAAACATCCGCAAAAGAGAGTAAACTTTCGAAAGGTGATCTTAGAAAAGCATGGATGAGGTGGTTATACTTCAGCCATTTGGTGTACAACTATCAACGCATGATGGGTGGGGCCTTTGCCTCAATGATGGGACCAATATTAAAAAAATTATACCCAAATAATCAAGATGAAGTTATAGATGGTTTAAAGCGTAACACGCTTTTTTTCAATACAGAACCTTTATGGGGTGCTGTTATTCCCGGTCTTGTTGTAGCTCTAGAGGAACAAAAATCAAAGGACCCTGAATCTATATCTGGCGAGACAATAATTAACCTAAAGAGTTCTTTAATGGGCCCTTTGGCAGGGATAGGAGATACATTAAGTCAGGCACTATTTACACCGATTTTACTCAGTATATGCCTTGGTTGGGCATCTAATGGCAATATTTTAGGGCCATTAGTATTTAGCTTTGGCATGTTCATTTATCAAAATGCAGTCACATCTTATACATTTGGTGCAGGGTATAGATTAGGAACAACGGCGGTTGAAAAGTTTTTAGATAGTGATCTGGTCAATAAAATTACTACTGCAACTTCAATAATGGGACTCATGGTAGCAGGTGCCATGATATGTAAATTTGTTACTGTAGGATTTACTTTACAATTATCAATTGGAGATACAGCTTTACACCTTGGAGAGATAGTCGACATGCTAGTTCCAAAGTTATTGCCATTAATATGTACATGGTCCGCTTATACGGCTTTGCAACGAGGTGTACCTGTTGTTAGAGTTCTACTTATAATTGCTGGAATATCTATCCTAGGAGGAGCCTTAGGGATAATAGGATAACTTAAATGTAGGAGGTGCATTATTTATGGAAAATATCGTTTTGGTGAGAATTGATATGAGACTTATCCATGGTCAAGTTATCGCCAAATGGGTGAAACAGTTAAATATAAATAAAATATTTATTGTCGATGATGAAATTTCAAAGGATAAGTTTTTGACAAAAATTTATAAATCAGCGGCTCCTCCAAGCCTAAAAGTAAAAATATGTAGCGTAGAAGATTTTATTGCTGAGCTTGACATGGTAAATTCAAGTGAAAATCGGATTTTAATTTTGTTTAAAAACGTAACGTCATTAATGTCTGCCTGGAAAAAAGGTTTTGAAATAGAAACTGTACAAATTGGTGGATTAGGCGGGGGGCAGGGAAGAAAAATAATCCATAGGAATATTACTGTAAGCCAGAATGATATGGAAGATCTGCTTCAGTTACATAAATCAGGAGTAAAAATCGTTTTTCAAGCTATACCAGAAGAGCCGGT